>NZ_BLRL01000011.1:0-135743 GCF_015082335.1 Moritella sp. F3
CATTGATATAATATTTGGTCATTATATCTCTGCAAGTGCTCACACAGATTGCTTGAATAAATTGTTAAAGAGCATACCGAACGACTGTTGCCGTGTCAGTGGGAGCGATTATAGAGAAACTGGTTTCATTGGCAAGTTCTTTTAATAAATAAAACACAACAGCTCAATTAGTAATCAAAACGAGTCAATTTAGCCATTAACTATAGATTTAGCCGCTGAAAGTAAGTCTTTAAACACAGCATCAGCTTGTAATGCCCCTTTTTCACATACAACCTTACCTGTTGATACCAAATAATTGGCTTTGAGCTGCGCTTTTTGACCAGCTTGAATGTCTGACAACTTATCACCAACCAGATATGAATTAGCAAAATCAATTTCCAATTCTTCAGCCGCGCTATCTAACATACCAGTATTAGGTTTGCGGCATGTACAATTCTGCTTATATTCACCAATGCCTTTTTCTGGATGATGAGGACAAAAATAGATGCCATCAAGATCAACACCACGATCTGCTAACGACCAATCCATCCATTCCGTTAGTGTCATGAACTCCTCTTCACTATAATAACCACGTGCGATGCCCGATTGATTAGTAATGACGATAAGCAAGTAACCATGTTGCTTTAATAACTGCATGGCCTCAATGCTGCCATCAATGAATTCAAAGTCGTCAATTTGAGAGACATAACCTTTATCTTTATTAATCACACCATCACGATCTAAAAATATAGCTGGAGTTGCCACTTTACTCACCTCAAATTATCTATTAATTACAATCACAGTATTATTTCACGTCATCACAATTTCGCAATCGATACCTTCTACTATCTACTACCAGTTAAGTCTATTACTACCTAAAATTATATAAAAGACCGTTTAGACGTCTAGAAGTAAAAAAGTCCATTGACTTTAATCAACTAACTAATTAGCATAAGCATCCAGTTGTTACTTATATATAAAGAATTATTATCTAGTCTTATATATTAATTCTTACTTTCATTTTAGGCGTTGAAATGATCAAACTAACAAATATAAATAAAATATTTGAAACTACAGACAAGCCTGTTTATGCCTTGAAAGATATTAATTTAAACGTTAATAAAGGTGAAATATTCGGTGTTATTGGTTCATCAGGTGCAGGTAAAAGTACATTAATACGCTGTGTTAATTTACTTGAAACACCAACATCAGGTTCAATTAAACTTGATGGTGTTGAATTAACAGCACTAAACAAAGCAGAGTTATGCGCTGCAAGACGCCAAATAGGCATGATATTTCAACATTTCAATTTATTATCATCTCGCACTGTTTTTGATAACGTTGCACTACCGCTAGAATTAGCTGGCATTGATAAAGCTGAAATAAGTAAAAAAATCACGCCACTACTTGATTTGGTAGGCTTAGAATCAAAACATAATGCTTACCCTGCAGAATTAAGTGGTGGTCAAAAACAACGTGTTGCAATTGCGCGAGCGTTAGCATCTGAGCCTAAGGTTTTATTGTGCGATGAAGCAACATCAGCACTTGATCCAAGCACAACAAAATCTATCTTAACGTTATTAAAAGATATTAATGAGCGTCTTGGACTCACGATCCTACTTATTACCCACGAAATGGAAGTGGTGAAAAACATTTGCCATAAAGTAGCGATTATCGATAAAGGCGAACTGATTGAACAAAATACAGTTGCGAAATTTTTTGCTAATCCAGAAACAGAATTAGCACGAATATTCATTGAAGCAACAATTAATCTTGAGATCCCTGAAGAATATAAGCAGCGTCTGTCTTTAAACAGAAAAGATAATTCAATGCCATTAGTACGCCTTGGCTTCACTGGCAACAGTGTCGACTCAGCGGTTATTTCAGAAGTAAGCCGCACATTAAACGTTGATGTAAACATTTTAAGTGCCGATATTGAGTTTGCTGGCGGGATCAAGTTTGGCTACATGCTTGCCGAGCTTATCGGTACTAAAGAAAATACAATTGCAGCTAAAGCATTTTTCCAACAACACGCAGTTAACGTAGAGGTTATCGGTTATGTCGACTGAGCAAATGATTAATTTACTTTTCACTGCAACCATTGAAACTTTGGTTATGGTTGGTATCGCTGCAGCAATTGCATGTTTACTTGGCATGCCAACGGGCATCTTGTTACATGTAACAAAAACTCACGGTATTTTAGAAAATAAAAAATTAAATACAGCATTAAGTATTATCGTGAACATAGGCCGTTCAGTTCCTTTTATTATTTTACTTGTTGCGATTATCCCTTTTACACGCTTCGTTGTTGGTTCATCTATCGGCACAGGCGCGATGATTGTGCCATTAACCGTTGCTTCAATCCCTTTTATTGCGCGCTTAATTGAAGGTGCATTATTAGATGTACCAGCTGGTTTGGTCGAAGCAGCGCAAACAATGGGAGCAACGCCATTACAAATTATAATGAAAGTGTTAATTCCTGAAGCTATGCCAGGCATTATCAATAGCATCACGATCACATTGGTAACACTTGTTAACTACTCTGCAATGGCAGGTACCGTCGGTGGCGGTGGCCTAGGCGATGTTGGTATTCAGCATGGTTATATTGGCTTTAACCCTACTATTATTTTAATTACCGTTATCTTACTGGTGATCATCGTACAGATTATTCAATCAATCGGTGAACGTTTAGTCAGTAAAGTCGACCACAGATAATAAATCTTAAAAACTAAAGGAAGTAATAATCATGGAATTTTCACTAAAGAAATTAGTATCAGTAACAGCAATCGCATCAAGTGTATTATTGAGTGCGTGTAGTGGTGATAAAGAGTCTACAGTATTAAAAGTGGGTGCAATGGCTGGCCCTGAAGCTGAAGTTGTAGAAATTGCAAAAAATATCGCGAAAGAGAAATACAACCTTGATATCGAGATTGTAACGTTCACTGATTACGTAACACCAAACCGTGCACTAGAAGAAGGCAGCATTGATGTAAATGCTTTCCAACATAAGCCTTACTTAGATGCACAAATTGAGCAACGTGGTTACGATATTACAGCTGTAGCGAACACATTTGTTTATCCAATTGCCGCTTACTCAACATCGATCAAAACTGTTGATGAATTAAAAGAAGGTGATAAAGTTGCAGTGCCAAATGACCCTACTAACCTAGGTCGTTCATTACTATTACTTGAACAACAAGGTATCATTGCACTTAAACCTGGTATCGGCATTAAAGCGACTGAGTTAGATATCACAGCAAATCCATTTGGTGTTGAGATCGTAAAATTAGAAGCTGCTTTATTAGCACGTAACTTACAAGATGTGACGATTGCAGTGATCAACACTACGTTTGCAACAAAAATTGGTTTATCACCAACAAAAGATGGCATCTTCGTTGAAAATAAAGAATCACCATACGTAAACTTAATTGTTGCACGTAATGACAACAAAGATTCTGAAAAAGTGAAACAGTTTATCGCGGCTTTCCAAACACAAGAAGTGTATGACGAAGCGAAAAAACTATTCAATAATGCCATCGTAAAAGGTTGGTAGTCTGCAATTAATTTCGCACGCTAACCCCGCGGAATAATTGAAATAGTAGATATAATATGTGGTTGATACTGAAAAATACTCTGTGTTTTTTTGATATCAATCACATTTTCTACCAAGCTTAGTGAATCGTTATCATCATGAGATTCATTAGATGCCTCTCTCTTCACCACACAAAGCGACGTTGTGCTCAATCTTATCTACATACCTCATCACGCTCCTGTTAGTACCTGTAATCGCCTCTACACCTGGTGATAGCAATCAGCGAGAAAACCTTTCCTACTCGAAACAAATAAGCTTACCGGATAGTGAAACCAATTCATTTTCAATCAATTGGCAATGGGTAGACAAAGAAGGTAATAACTTCAAAATAAAATCATTCTTCGATACCGATATCGTCGAAACCTCATTGCTAGACAGTTATAAACTTTCATTTTCATTAAGCAATCCAATCAAAGCAATCCACACCTATTTAACACCTAGACTAGAGTTCGCGATTGAACGTATTAATTTTTATACTCCAGATGATCAGCATAAAATAACAGACATCAGATACGCTTTTACCAATAAAAACGAGAGCAACGCATCACAGTTATTCTGGCAAGCGTATAACCAATACCAAAATGACGCCTTTTACCACCTTAAAATAACGCCATGCGTACATCCTGAAAACAAAGAGCTACCTTGTGTTAGACCTAATTATTCGCAATTATTTTATGAGTATAGAGCCTACCTAAAAGATATCGCGACACAGTTAGCTGAGCAGCAATCATTTGTCACTGCAGTAAAAAATGCACGTCATTGGGTCTACGAGATACCAGATAGAGAAGAACATGATGATAGCTTTTTCTCGCCGATTAGCGTGTTAAAAACCAACGAAGCAGATAGTGATGAAAAAGCACTACTATTGGCGTCATTGATAAGCCAGCTTGCACCTGAATATGAGCTTTTCATGCTTTACCCATCAAGCAGTATTGGTAGTGTATCTCCCGTCTGGTTAACAATTGATAGTAAAAGTGGCGTTGAAGGTCAACAAATAATGATCAACGACAATCAATACACGGTGATATCAGGATCAAAAGTCAAACTTGATAAAGTATTGTCTTCAAATACAGAACTGATTAGTGAATCATTATATTAACGATCTCTTACCACGCACAGACAATGACTTCAAAATAATCGTTGTGACCTACATTCTATTTATCAACACAATACTTTCAGCGTAAAATCAGGTATAAATAAAGTTCATTGTCACCCATCTGAATACGCTGTTAGGTTTTGATATGTCCGTAAATGATACCCCTATAAATAAAGTTGAATCGAATATTTTAAACAGTATTCAACAATTACGTAAAGTTGCCAAAGAGCGAGGCATCGACGGTATGTTAACGGTAAATAAACATACTACATTTGAACACAGAGCTATTCAGCGTATTAACCAAGAAAAAATAAAGCAGCAACAGAACCTAGAAAGTATTGTCATGCGGGCGAATAACTTCTGTGATGACGTGACCTGTGAAAATATCGATCCTGACTGGCTTAGCGCATTTATGTCGATGGCAAAAGATATTTCAGGCCTACATATGCAAACCCTATGGGGACAGATATTTGCATTAGAGTTAGGTCACTCAGGGAGTTTCTCGGTAAAATCATTACGAACGCTAAATCAAATGACGCAACGTGAAGCGCAAATGTTTCAGGTGGCTTGCAATTTAAGTTCGCAAGTTGGTAATGACTCGAATCGTAAGATTGTATTAAACTGCCAAGACAACAGCAAAAGTTTCTTATTATTCAACAAACCACAATTCAAATCTATTAACTTAGGCCGACACAAACTGCCTTATAGTAGTTTACTCACATTATCGGATCTGGGACTAATCCATCATAATGAATTAGAAATGGTTAACTTACCTTTAGATAAAGATCTACCGATAATCTATGGGGAAGAGAAATTAACAATGAAAGTAAAAAATCGTTCATCACGGATGAAATATTATCGTTTTACGAATATCGGGGACGAACTGGCTAAACTCATCCCTCACGAAAGTAAGGGCGAGTATTTCGTTGAACTAACCAGCCATTTACATAACGCCTTTCATTTTTAGACCACTATGCCTTAGCAACAACAAAAAACGGATTCAGTACGGATTCTTGATGGTTATACAATAACGGGGAACCATCAAGTTGCACAACGTTAGCGCCAGCAGCGCAAGCAACCGCATGTCCGGCGCCTGTATCCCACCAACATGTTGGACCTAAACGTGGATAGCAATGTGCACTGCCTTCGGCAATTAAACAAAACTTCAGCGAACTGCCAACCGGAATAATATCAGTATCTTTATAGCGCGTTAAATACAATGCCATTTCAGGACTTGCATGAGAACGTGAACCAACCACTTTAACCGTGCCATTATCAGGTATCGGTAACGCGCTTAATTGCGTTGTATTACCATCATGTAATAAAAACGCACCTTCACTCGTTGTATAGTAAAGTTTATCTAAAACTGGCGCATACACAACGCCAAGTATTGGCTGCTGATTATGAACCAAGGCGATATTAACGGTGAATTCCCCATTACGCTTAATGAACTCCTTAGTGCCATCAAGCGGGTCAACTAACCAGAAGGTTTGCCATTGCTTACGCTCATCCCAAGGAATATTAGCACCTTCTTCCGATAAGATAGGGATGTCAGGAGTGATAGTACGTAAACTTGCGACGATAATATCATTAGCGGCAATATCAGCTTCTGTTACTGGTGAATTATCATCTTTCATATCAACATGAAAATCACGTTGATAAATCTCTAAAATCTCTTGTCCCGCAGCCACTGCAATATCATTAATCCGGCTGACTAAATGATCGATTGAGCTATCCTTTGAATTATCCATTTATTTACGACTACTCCCTACTTAATATGACCTTGCTGGGCAAGATAGCTCATTATTTGTTGAACCGACATCGATACTGGGTTATTACCATTATCTAAATACAACTCTGGTTCAATTGGCGCTTCATAGACAGAATCAATACCGGTAAAGTTTTTGATTTCACCTGCGCGTGCTTTTTTATAAAGCCCTTTTGGATCACGCTGCTCACAAGTAGCAAGATCAGCATCCACATGTATTTCAATAAACTCACTATCACCGAGTAAAGAGCGAACTAATTCACGCTCCTGGCGATGTGGAGAAATAAACGCAGTTAATACAATAACACCTGCATCAACCATTAACTTTGCCACTTCTCCCACTCTGCGAATATTCTCTTTACGATCATCATCGCTAAAGCCCAAATCTCCACATAAACCAAAACGTACATTATCGCCGTCTAATAGATACGTGTGATAACCCGCTTTATGCAGCTCATTCTCAAGCGCACCAGCGACCGTCGATTTACCCGAACCGCTTAAACCAGTAAACCAGAGCACGCAAGGTTGCTGCTGTTTGTTAGCTGCTCTTGCTGCTTTATCAACCGCATGTTGATGCCATACGATATTGTCTGTTGCCGTTACTGGCACTGTTGTGTCAGCATTACTTTCCTTGATAATTGTTGTCATTACACACTCACAGATAAAATGGGAATACATATGGGATCATTACTAATACCACAGTGGAATAGGCGATCGATGTCGGAACACCAAGCTTAAGGTAGTCTGTTAGCGCATAATTTCCGGCACTATAGACCATTAGATTTGTTTGGTAGCCATAAGGTGAAATAAAGCTCGCACTGGCACCAAAAATAACCGCCATAATAAAAGGTAATTCACTGACGCCATAACTTTGCGCTAAGCTAAACGCGATAGGGAATGCGAGCGCTGCAGCCGCATTATTAGTGATTAACTCACTGAGTAACAATGTTGCAAGGTAAGTGGCGATAAAAGCGGCGAGTACACCCCAACCATTAAAAGCCTCTAATAAACTATTCGCTAATAAATCAGACACGCCCGTCGTTTGCAGCATATTAGATAATGCTAAAGCACTACCCACCACAATCCAAAGCTCGAGCGGTAAACGTTTGCGGATCTCTTGCAAAGATAATGTGCCACTCATGCATAAGAGCAACACGAATATAACCAACCCTTTCAATAATGGTAAGGTGCCAGTAAGCGCTAACGCAATCGTCGTTACAAATCCAGCTAAAACACCAATACTTCGATGATCACTTAAGCGTGTCGCAGTATCGAGTCCACTGACAACCACAAAATCACGATTCAGATCTTTACTATTTTTAAATTCAGCTCCAGGCGCTAATAATAAGGTATCACCTGCACGTAAACGTACATTACCTAATCCGCCACGTAATGGACTATGACCACGGCGAATAGCCACAACCACTGAATCAAAGTGTGCTCTGAACTTACTTTCTTTAAGGGTCAAACCATTTAATTTTGAGGAATGACTGACAATCACTTCAACAAGATGCTGGCCATTTAATTCGCCTTGGCCGAACAATTTCAAGCCTTTAATATCTTGCAAGACACCGACAGAGTCAACATCGCCACAGAACAACAACTGATCGTTCGCTTGTAATACTTCTTCTGGACAAACGGGGCAAATAACCTCGCCATCCCGTAATATTTCCGCAAGATATAACTGTTTTAGTGCACGTAAATTGTTTTTTGCAATGGTTTTTCCAACCAGTTCTGAATGTGGTTTTACATGTGCTTCTAAAAAATAAACTAATTCTTCCGTCTCATCTTGGCTATGGTCGGGTAATCGGTGGCTCATGGTGATAAGCACAAACATACCCGCGAGAAAACCAGCTAAACCAACAATAGAAAATTCAAAAAATCCTAACGAGGGAAGCCCTGCATCAACCACAAAACTATTCACAATAAGATTGGTTGAAGTACCGATCAAGGTCAACGTACCACCAAAAATGGCCGCATAAGAAAGGGGAATAAGTAGTTTAGTGGGAGCGTGGGTGTTATTACGCTTCACCGCACCAATCAGTGATGCAACAACAGCGGTATTATTAGTGAAAGATGATAATAGTGCCGTAGAAAAGCCTAGCTTAGCCACCACAACAGTAAAACGGCCTGTAGATAACTGCCGTCCAATCCAACTGATTAACCGTGTTTTTTCGATAGTAATCGAAATTAATAATAATAGAATTAATGTGATAAGAGAAGGATTGGTAAATCCAGCCATGACTTGTGGCATCTCAATCGAGCCAGACAAGTAAGCTAAAATGACCATCGCACCAAATAAGCTCGAAGGTCGAAACTTACCTGAAATAAGTAAACCAATAAAGATCACCAGTGCGACTAAAATGCTTCCCTGTATCACATTCATAACAACGTCCTACAGCTTGCTAATATCGATAGCTTGCCATTTCGGGAAATGCTTGCGAACTAACGCATTCAGCTCTACTTCAAACTCACTAAATTCATGTAAGTGAGTACTTCCCTTTGCATCGAGCACTTGCTCAATCATACCTGCACCAACGGTAACATTGGTTAAACGGTCGATAACAATAAAGCTCCCCGTATCAGCAACAGCTTGATAATTATCAGCTGGCACGGCTTCGGTAAGTGTTAACTCACATAAACCTATTTCATTCAATGCCAGTTCTGATGCCACTGATTCTTCCAGCGTATTCACATCAACCTTATTACGGAGCACAGTAAATTGACCGGTAGTCTTTTTACTGGCTAATTTGATATCGTATTGACGGCCAATTTCAAGGGCTTGATCTGACATCCACACGATATTTGCCAGTAGCGAATCAGACAGTATTGGCTGGTTTTTCGTTGATACTAAGATATCACCACGACTCACATCAATTTCGTCAGTCAGTGTTAACGTGATAGCTTGGTCTTGATGTGCAGAGGTAAGTTCACCATCAAAAGTAACAATCGATTTAACCGTACTTGACTTACCTGATGGCAATGCTACAACTTCATCACCGACATTGATTTGGCCCGCAGCGATCGTGCCGGCAAAACCACGAAAATCGAGATTAGGGCGATTAACATACTGCACCGGTAATCGGAACGGTTTATCAAGCGAGCCATCAGAAGTATCAACCGCTTCTAAACATTCTAATAATGTACGACCATTGAACCAAGGTGTACGTGTAGAACGGTCAACAACGTTATCACCCTCTAACGCCGATAACGGGGTAAATTCGATGGTAATATCGTTTAACTTTTCAGTGAAACCTAAGTACTCTTCTTTGATCTCTTCAAAACGTTGCTCAGAGAAATCAACCAAATCCATTTTATTAATCGCGACAACAAAATGTTTAATACCCAATAGCGAAGCAATATAAGAGTGACGTTTAGTTTGCGTTAATACGCCTTTACGCGCATCAATCAAGATCACAGCTAGGTCACAAGTAGAAGCTCCCGTCGCCATGTTGCGGGTATATTCTTCATGTCCCGGTGTATCAGCAATAATAAATTTACGTGTTGCTGTCGAGAAATAACGGTAAGCCACATCAATGGTAATACCTTGTTCACGTTCAGCCGCAAGGCCATCAACTAATAACGCTAAATCAATTGCTTCACCTGTGGTACCTGATTTTTGGCTATCAACATGTAACGCTGCTAATTGATCTTCATAGATCTGATGCGAGTCATGTAATAAACGGCCAATAAGGCTACTCTTACCATCATCAACACTGCCACACGTTAAAAAACGTAATAAGCTTTTGTGCTGCTGTTGGTGTAAGTAGGTTTCAATATCTGTTTGTGCTAATTCATTTGCTATTTGATTGTTCATCTACCCTGCTCCTACCTAGAAATAACCTTGACGTTTCTTCTGCTCCATTGAAGCTGAAGAATCATGGTCAATCATACGTCCTTGTCGTTCACTGCTTGTCGCCAGCAACATCTCTTCAATAATCTCAGGTAATGTTAATGCTTCCGATTCCACAGCGCCTGTTAATGGATAACAACCGAGGGTTCTAAACCGCACCATTTTCTCTTCGATCTTCTCGCCTGCTTGTAACTTCATGCGATCGTCATCAACCATGATCAACGCACCATCGCGTTCAACCACAGGACGTTTGGCAGCAAGATAAAGCGGCACGATTTCAATTTGTTCTTGGTAGATATATTGCCAAATATCCAATTCTGTCCAGTTTGATAATGGGAAGACACGAATGCTTTCACCTTTATTTACTTGGCCGTTATAAGTACGCCATAACTCAGGACGTTGGTTTTTCGGATCCCAGCGATGATTCTTATCACGGAATGAATATACACGCTCTTTCGCACGTGATTTTTCTTCATCACGTCGTGCACCACCAAATGCAGCATCAAAACCATATTTATCTAAGGCCTGCTTCAGACCTTGGGTTTTCATGATATCGGTATGCTTTGAACTGCCGTGATCAAATGGGCTACAACCCATCGCGATCCCTTCAGGGTTTTGGTGTACTAACAGATCAAAACCGTATTTTTTTACAGTCTTGTCACGAAATTCAATCATTTCGCGAAACTTCCAGTTAGTATCAACATGCAATAATGGAAACGGGATCTTACCAGGGTAAAAAGCCTTACGAGCAAGGTGTAGCATCACTGATGAGTCTTTACCGATTGAATACATCATTACCGGATTATCAAACTCTGCAGCTACTTCCCTGATTATGTGGATACTTTCAGCTTCCAGCTGTTTAAGGTGGGTCAACCTCTGTTGATTCATCTTCTACTCCATCAGACCAAATTGGATAATTTCATATCGTTTGGATCAATATAGCCCCTTTACTTATAACCGACAAAGAACATAAGCTGATTTTTTATAACTTTTAGGAATATAGGCGGTATTGAGGAGGATTATAGAAAGATAAACAATATTATTGATTGGTATAAATTAAATACTAAAACAGCAGGTTATATTGCTCACTATCCTTATCGCCAGCCAGACCAACGTATAAACCAATTAAGCGAATACCACGCTGATCTTGTTTTGTCATTGCCTGCGTGAATAGGTCTGCAAATAGGTGGTCATCTAATGTTGTAATACTTTGTTCAGTCGTTGTAGAAACAAAATCATTAAATTTAAGTTTAACGCCCTGCTTGGTAATTCGCATATCAGGATCCGCTTTTTGTAAGCGTTGTAATAAGGTTTGATATAGCTGGGGAAACAATGCCATACACTGTTCTAATGTGAGGATATCTTCGGGTAATGTAATTTCAACGCCCACGGATTTGCGATGTTGCTCATTACAAACAGGGCGGTTATCAATGCCCTGACAGCGCTCTAATAAGCTATGACCTAATTTCCCAAAGCTCTCAATAATATCTTCAGCAGGAAATTTAAGTACATCCGCACAAGTATACAAACCAACGCGATTTAATTTTTGCCAAGTCACCTTACCCACGCCAGGAATTTTATTTAATGGTAGGTCGGCAACAAAAGATTTAACTTGCGAAGGCGTAATAACAAATAACCCATTTGGCTTATTGATATCGGATGCCACTTTAGCCAAAAATTTAACCGGTGCCACACCCGCAGACGCAGTAAGCGCTAACTCAGATTCAATACTTTTACGAATATCTTCCGCTATCAACGTCGCACTGCCAGAGAATAATTCACAGTCCGTCACATCTAAAAAGGCTTCATCTAATGATAGTGGTTCAATCAAATCTGTATAACGAGAAAATATTTCATGGATCTGAGCTGAGACTTCTCGATATACCTGCATACGTGAAGGCACTAGCGTTAAGTCAGGGCAGAGCTGCATGGCTTTATACGAAGACATCGCAGAACGCACGCCATACTGACGGGCAATATAATTACACGTTGCAATGACCCCACGGCGGTCACTCATGCCACCAATCGCGATAGGGATATCTTTATATGCAGGATTGTCACGCACTTCGACATTGGCAAAGTAGGCGTCCATATCGATATGAATTATTTTTTTCATGACCTTCACTAAGCGTTAATCAACATAAGTAGCACTGTATAAAATACCAGTCAATTATAAATACATTTAGGCCAGAGGACAAATAATTAAATAAGAAAAGAGTAGGAAATAAGAAGATTCAGTAATTGGGGAATGGAGGTAAAAGAACAGAAAATAATAGTAAACAAGGTGCAGATGCACCTTGTTTAATTTTAATCAATAATGCCGATAGGGCTAATTAAAATACATAACCGATACTAACCATGTATACCAATGGATCGATGTCAGTTTTAATTTTAACATCATCAGCACCGTGCTTAAATGTCACATCAGTACTAATATCCGCATACATCACGGATGCATTCACTAACCACTTATCATTAATTTTATAGTCCACGCCAACTTGTGCAGCTAGACCAATAGAGTTACTCATATCTAAGTCGCTAAGGCCGTTCCCTATACCCGTACCTGTATCATTAAATTCAGTATCAAAGAATACAGTAAAGTTAACACCTGCGCCTACATAAGGACGGAATTTAGAGCCTGAATCACCAAAGTAATACTGCGCTAATAATGTCGGAGGTAATTGGCTTGCTTCAGCAATAACACCAATACCTTCTAAAGATATTTCATGGGTAAATGGGCTCGCCGCAACTAACTCAATACCGATATTATCCGTCGCCATATAAGTAAAATTAAGACCTAGCTGTACATTATCATCTACTTGGAACTCGCCAGCACCTAATACATCACCACTTGATTCATTCGGCGCAACCATCAACGCACCCGCACGAACAATAATATCACCTTGTTGATGAGCAAAAGCAGGGGCTGCAAGCGTTGCTGATAATAAAGAGGCAGTGATTAATCCAGATAATATTTTCTTGTTCATGTAGAGCTCCAGCAATAGGGTATGTTTATCATTTCAAATACAGTTTGATTACACTTGATGTTCTTGGACACCATTTGGTAACAAACAATTAACTTAGGTGTACTTTGCCATATACACGAAACACCATATTGATATAGATCAACCACACCACAAGTACTCACTATTGAGTACAAATAAATGGAACTATTATTTTAACATTGAAATATAAGGATTAATTTTTACCTTTATCATGACCTTTAACGGCCTGTACTGCAGGAGCATTCGTTATAGGTTTCAGAATGTGTCCACCTTTTAAGCCTTTTACTGTCCCTATTGCAGCAATAATCCAGGCACAAATCAGCGCAGAAAACAGTATAATCGCAGCCCATTGAAACACCGGTAGACCTGTGTGTAATGCGAGTTGAGTTGTGCCAGTAACACAAGTACCTACGGGGAATGTGAAAGCCCACCACGTCAATGCAAAAGGCATTTTTCGACGCATTGCACGGAGCGTCAGTAAGCCCGCAAGGCATGACCAAAATAGTGCAAAACCCCAAACAGGTACACCATAAAGTATCGCCATGGTATTTAAACTATTCCCTATCGCGGAGTCAACGACAGTCAACGCAACAGTCCCTAAGGCGCCAATAGCAGTGATCGATTGACCCAGCGGTCCTAACACAATCCACAATGTTGGTACCCTCGCACCACCAGAGCTTCCAGAGTGAGTTAGGCGATTCCAGATAAGGGTAATAATGATCATTGCGGCGATCAAGCTAACGCCAAACATGGCATAGCAGGCATACAGCATTGTTTGCTGTAATACGATACCTTCGGCATGCGGAATAAGCATAGCGCCGATAGTGGCAGATACCATCGGCGGCACAACCGGCATTAACCATCCACCAAAAGCAGCGTGACGGTTAACTTCATAATGAGTAAACAAACGAAAAGGAATGATAACAGCACTGAGTAAACCACCGAAAGTACCGAGCAACCACAGAGTCCAAGCAATTGTTAGTGCCGTTTCAGTGGCAAAGATATGGTTACCCATCAATATAGTGCCACCTGCGATTGTCAGTAACGCCATTGGCGGCGCGCCAAAGAATTGAGCCATAACAGGATCGTTAAATTGTCGCTTAATAACCTCGGGACGCATGATCGTCTGCATGATCTTAATCGCGAGCATAATGATTAATAGCGTTGCCGCTAATAACCAGACAACTAAAGCAAAGTCTGTAAGATAAATACCAATCAAAGGTAAGCTCACCGCAGCATTAGCGATAATCCCAGTCCCCATGACTGAAGCAAACCAATTAGGGCCAATCTCTTTGCTAAATTTAGGTTCAGTTATAACGTTCATTAACGCCTCCAAGCTTCATATTATTATTGCTATTGATTAAACGAATTCAAGGATTATATCGCGATAAGATAGCAGATAGTGAGAGCGCAAACTTTAGCGAATCGATAACATAAATCATAGTAAATAAAATAAAGAGTAGAATATCGAGGAGGGTTTACCATTGTAAAAACGAGTGTTGAACGTGTAAAAAGTAGTATAGAAGGAGGGAGCAATAAGGTCGGGTTTAAAAAAGCTATAAAGCACGTCCTGCACTTTATAGCTAGATGCTTGGCGTAAACTAGATGATACGATTTTCGTTTAACATCTTCTGTTTAGCTTCTTCTTTTGCCATTTTAGCTTTGCGTTTATCGCATGGATCGGGGCAATCACACGCCTTTTCCATACCTAAACCACTAATACCACCACAGCTGCCTGTGATAGATTTTTTTTGCACAATATAGCCGATAGACATACCAGCAATAACTAACGCAAAAATAACAAATGTTGCAGCAAAATAAGCCATATTAGCCTCTATTTTAAATAAGGTTCGAACTGTTTGGTATACACTTCATTATAACCTGAATCTGACTTCGAGATCATCAATACAGCTAAACCTTGCTGCTTGGCAAACTCAAGACCGTCTTTTTCACCCATGACCATTAACGCTGTCGCAAGTGCATCTGCCGTCATTGACGAAGTGTGAATGACTGTCACAGAAACCAGTTTGTGTTTAATTGGTTTACCGCTTACAGGGTCAATAGTATGCGCAAAACGCTCACCATTAAGCTCGTAATAATTACGGTAATCACCTGATGTCGCAATTGCATTGTTACCAACCGCAATCACTTCTTGCACACTTTGATTGTCACTAGTCGGTTTCTCAACCGCAACCTGCCAATCAATACCGCGCGCATTAACACCATTTATACGCAGTTCACCGCCCACTTCGACCAGGTAATTTTCAACACCTAATGAAGCAAAGTAGTCAGCGATAACATCAACGCCATAACCTTTCGCAATCGAAGACAAATCAACATACAAACCATCAATGTCTTTGCTTAACGTTGTTTCTGTAGCCGCTAAATGCTGAATACCAATACGTTGCTTAACAGTATCTAACTGTTGCTGTGATGGTATTTTTTCTGGTTTATTATCTGGGCCAAATCCCCACAGATTAACCAAAGGACCAACGGTTACATCTAATGCACCATTCGTCAATTTATTCAAACGAAGAGCTTCTAACACTACTTTTGCTGTATCACGAGATACTTCAAAACCAGTAACAGCAACGCTTTGATTAAAGCGTGATAACTCTGAATTAGGACGATAAGTCGACATCTGGTCGTTCACTAATTCTAAACGTCTATCAATCTCAATTTGGATATCTTGCTTATCTTGTTCAGACAGTGGGAAACCCACGACTTTCATGTGATAAGTAGTACCCATAGTAGGACCAGAAAACAGTACTTCTTCAGTACTTTTTTGTTCACTACAACCAAGAATGAAAATGGCTAGCCCCATCAGAGCTAGCCATCGATACATCGATTTGAATTGAATCAAAAAATATTAGCCAAAGTCATCTAGCATGATATTTTCATCTTCAACACCAAGGTCTTTCAGCATACCGATAACAGCAGCATTCATCATTGGTGGACCACACATGTAGTACTCACAATCTTCTGGTGCTTCGTGATTACCTAAGTAGTTTTCAAGGATCACGTTATGGATGAAGCCTGTGTAACCTTCCCAGTTATCTTCTGGTTGTGGATCACTTAGTGCAACATGCCATTCAAAGTTTTCGTTCTCTTTTGCAAGCATATCGAAATCTTCAACATAGAACATTTCACGCTTAGAACGAGCACCGTACCAGAATGAAACCTTACGTTTTGTATCTAAACGGTTCAACTGATCGAAGATGTGTGAACGCATTGGCGCCATACCAGCACCACCACCAACAAATACCATTTCATTGTCAGTTTCTTTTGCAAAGAACTCACCAAATGGACCTGAGATAGTTACTTTATCGCCAGCTTTTAGGCTAAAGATATACGAAGACATCTTACCTGCAGGTAAAGATAGATCACGCGGCGGTGGCGTAGCAATACGCACGTTAAGCATGATGATACCCGCTTCTTCTGGGCAGTTAGCCATAGAGTAAGCACGGATAGTATCTTCATCAACTTTAGATTCAACATCAAAGAAGCCAAAGTGTTGCCAATCGCCACGGTATTCTTCAGGAATATCATAGTCTGAATATTTAACGTGGTGAGCAGGCGCTTCAATTTGGATATAACCACCGGCGCGGAAAGGAACCACTTCACCGTTTGGAATAGCCATTTTAAGTTCTTTAATGAACGTTGCTTTGTTATCGTTAGAGATAACTTCACATTCCCATTTTTTAACACCAAAGATTTCTTCTGGTAGCTCAATATCCATGTCAACTTTTACACTAACTTGGCATGATAGACGTTCGCCATCACGAGCTTCACCTTTAGAGATGTGGTCAAGTTCAGTTGGTAGAATATCGCCACCGCCTGATTTAACTTTCACACGACACTGGCCACAAGTACCACCGCCACCACAAGCTGAAGAAACGAAAATACCGCTTGCAGCTAGTGAACCTAGAAGTTTACCACCTGCACCAGTCACCACTGATTTCTCAGGGTCACCGTTAATACTAATTGTAATATCACCTTCACTTACCAGTTTAGACTTAGCAAACAGAATGACTGTTACCAAGGCTAAAACGATAATTGTGAACATGACTACGCCGAGAATGATTTCCATCGACTTATCCTTTGCTCTTGAAACGTGCTGACCGAAGCCAGCCGTTTATTATAACTGAATACCAGAAAATGACATGAAACCTAGCGCCATAAGACCTGCTGTAATAAAGGTAATACCTAAACCACGTAGACCATCTGGCACATCTGAATATTTCATTTTCTCACGAAGACCAGCCATCGCAACGATAGCTAACATCCAACCTAGACCACTACCAAAACCATATACTACTGATTCTGTGAAGTTATAGTCACGTTGTACCATGAAAGATACACCACCGAAGATTGCACAGTTAACTGTGATCAACGGCAGGAAAATACCCAGTGCGTTATATAGAGCCGGTAAGAACTTGTCTAACACCATCTCTAAGATTTGTACTAACGCGGCAATTACACCAATGAACGTGATGAAACCTAGAAAGCTTAAATCAGCTTCCGGGAAACCAGCCCATGCAAGTGCACCAGGAGCAAGTACGCTGCCATAGATCACTTGGTTAACAGGAATAGAAATAGTAAGTACAGCTGTTACTGCAACACCAAGACCGATCGCTGTTGTCACTTTCTTAGATACAGCAAGGAATGTACACATACCTAAGAAGAATGATAATGCTAAGTTTTCAATGAAAATAGCACGTACGAACAAACTAATATAATGTTCCATCGTTTACCCCTTTGGCTCAACTTGCTCTGGTTTCCACGTACGTAGAGCCCAAATCAATAAACCAATGATGAAGAATGCACTTGGCGGTAGTAGTAATAGACCGTTTGACTGGTACCAACCACCGTTTTGGATAAGTGGTAAGATTTCAATACCAAACCAAGTACCTGAACCAAAGATTTCACGAACTGTCGCAACAGCAAGTAAGATAGCACCGTAACCTAAACCGTTACCGATACCGTCTAAGAAACTTGGTAGAGGCTTGTTCTTCATTGCGTAAGCTTCAGCACGACCCATTACGATACAGTTTGTAATGATCAGACCAACGAATACCGAAAGCTCTTTTGATAACTGGAACGCTACCGCTTTAAGTACTTGGTCAACAACAATTACAAGGGATGCGATAATTGCCATTTGCACAATAATACGCACACTGTTAGGGATCATGTTACGCACTAACGAGATGAAGAAGCTTGAGAAAGCAGTAACTACCATTACAGCGATAGTCATTACAAACGCAGTTTCCATCTTCGTTGTTACAGCCAATGCAGAACAAACACCTAAGATTTGTAATGCAATCGGGTTGTTAGTGGCAATGGGTGCGGTAACAATTTCTCTTAAGTCAGACTTAGCCATTGTTTGAGCCTCCGTTTTGCAATTTCTTCAGGAAAGGACCAAAACCGTTTTCACCAATCCAGAACTGGAATGTATTTTCAACACCTTGACCTGTTAGCGTAGCACCAGATAAACCATCAATACCTGAAGGCGTATTATCTTGACCACCGCCTTTCACGACACGGATTGCAACATCACCATTCGCATCGAACAGTTGCTTGCCTTCCCATTTAGCTGTCCACAGTGGGTTTAACACTTCACCACCTAGACCCGGAGTTTCACCTTGCTCATAGTACTGAATGCGTTTCACTGTTTTGCCATCTTTGTCGATTGCAACGAATGCATACATCGTTGACCATAGGCCACGGCCGTATACAGGTAGTACGTAAGACTCAACATTACCTTGCGCATCTTTTACAAGATAAACATCAGCAACATTTGAACGACGCTTGATACCTGCAACGTCCTTACCCGTTAAGTCAGTACTTTTCGTTAGATCTTTTACGTTTTGAAGTTGATCAAATGTCGCTGCATTCTCTTCAACATATTCGCCCGTAGTTAAATCAACAAATTTTGCATCAACAAACTTCGCGTAGATTTCGCCAACGTTAGCATTTTCTTCTAACTTGCCTGCAACAGAAAGTAGGTTAGTTTGCTTATCCAATGCTTTGTTAGCATTTTGAGCATCACGTAGACCTACAGCCGCGCCAGATACGACGATTGAACATACTAAACACAACGCCGCAACGATTGTGATAGTTTTCAGTGGAGTTTCTTTACTAGCCATTGCGTGCAAGTCTCCGTTTAATGTTAGCTTGAACAACAAAGTGATCAAATAGAGGTGCGAATAAGTTAGCAAACAAGATTGCTAGCATCATACCTTCTGGGAATGCAGGGTTAACTACACGAATTAATACAACCATTAGGCCGATAAGAATACCGTATGCCCATTTACCGTTATCAGTAAATGAAGCCGATACAGGATCCGTCGCCATGAACATCATACCAAACGCGAAACCACCGATAACTAAATGCCAGTAGAATGGTACTTCGAACATTGGGTTAGTGTCTGAACCGATCATGTTGAATAGTAAGCTTGTCGCTACCATACCAATCATAACACCAGCAACGATTCTCCAAGATGCAACACCAGCGATAAGTAATACGCTACCCGATAATAGGATAATTAACGCAGATACTTCACCAGTAGAACCTTGCATGTTACCAATGAAGGCATCAGCCCACGTTAGCGAACTTGTCAGTCCTTCAAGACCACCTGCAGCAGCAGAACTCAGTGCTGTAGCACCAGAGAAACCGTCAACAGCTGTCCAAACAGCATCACCTGAGATGTCAGATGGGTATGCGAAGAATAAGAACGCACGACCAGCAAGTGCTGGATTTAAGAAGTTCTTACCTGTACCACCGAATACTTCTTTAGCGATTACAACACCAAAAGTAATACCGATAGCCGCTTGCCATAATGGAATGTTAGCAGGCAGAATAAGTGCAAATAAGATTGATGTTACGAAGAAACCTTCATTTACTTCATGCTTACGCACGGCAGCAAATAACACTTCCCAGAAACCACCAACCACAAACACTGTCGCGTAAATAGGGAGGAAGTAAACCGCACCATATAGCATACTTGCTATAACACCTGCGCCCTCACCAATTGTAACGCCAAACATGTTTAGTAGTGCAACATGCCAATCGTCAAATGCAAGACCAGCACCTGATGCAATAGCCGAGTTTGCTTGAGCACCAATGTTGTACATGCCCCAGAAAACCATCGGCAATGCACACATCCACACTAAAATCATAATACGTTTTAAATCGATATTATCACGTACGTGTGTTTTACCTTTTGTAACAAAACCTGGTGTAAATAAACCGGTTGCCACCGCTTCATACAAGGCAAACCATTTTTCGTGTTTACCACCTGGTTCGAAGTGATGTTCCATCCCTTCGATATAATTCTTAAGACCCATGCTTAACCTTCCTTCTCAATTGTCGTTAGACAATCACGTAGAATTGGACCAAAGTCGTACTTACCTGGGCAAGAGAAAGTACATAACGCTAAATCTTCTTCGTCTAATTCAAGACAACCTAACGTAATCGCTTCATCTGTGTCACCAGTTACTAACGAGCGTAGTAACATAGTAGGTAAGATATCTAATGGCATAACGCGCTCGTAGTTACCCATAGGCATCATTGCACGATCACTACCACCAGTGGTTGTAGTAAAGTTGAATTGACGTGCACGATTGAATGCAGAGGTAAATACGTTAGCAACTGAGAATTTGTCACTACCAGGTTTCATGTAACCTAGGAATTCCTTCTCACGACCTTCAGCTAAAGCACTGATTTGGTTGTGATAACGACCAAGATAAGCATTTACTGTGTAAGCTTGAACACCAGATAATACAGAACCTGAAATAACACGGTTTTCACCAGCGTTAAGTTCACTTGCAGTTAATTCTGTAATTGATGCGCCTAGACGAGTGCTAATCAAACGAGGTTTTTTCACAGCAGGGCCTGCTAATGAAATAACACGGTCAGTATGTAATTCACCTGTAGTGAACAACTTACCGAAAGCAATAACGTCTTGGTAGCCAATAGACCAAACAGTACGTTTAGTACCAGCTGATTCTAATAAATGAATATGTGTACCAGCAAGACCAGCAGGATGAGGACCAGCAAAAGCTTGCTCTTCAACATTTGATGCTGCTGATTTAGGTAATGTACCTTCTGCTTTACAAACGTAAACTTTACCGCTTGTTAAGTGAGAGATAACATTTAAACCATCAACAAATGCATCGCTGTTTTGATTAATAATTAATGCAGCATCTGCAGCAAGTGGATTTGTGTCCATCGCTGTAATAAAGATTGCTGATGCATTACTATCAATTGCAGGAACACGGCTAAATGGACGAGTGCGTAATGCAGTCCATAAACCTGAGTCTACAAGATTGGTAACCACGGTGTCGCGGTCAAGATTAGCAATTTCAGCTGATGCAACTTGAGCAAATTTCTCACTCTCGTTACCATCTACGTCAATCACTACCGATTGTAAGATCCGCTTAGCACCACGGTTAACTTCAGCAATTGTTCCTGCAGCGAAGGCAGTATATTTAACGCCTGGGGTCTTTTTGTCTTCAAAAAGAACCTGACCTTTCTTAACACGATCACCAACTTTAACACTCATTGTTGGGCGCATTCCAATATACTCTTCACCTAGAACAGCAACTCGTTTGATAGCAGGGCCATCATGAATTACTTGCTCAGGTTTACCTGCGATAGGTAGATCCAGTCCTTTTTTTATCGTAATCATACTCACATGCACTACTTTTTTTAGGAAGATAAAGAACACTTTTGCCAGTAAAAATCACACACGCGAATACCAATTAATGAGTATTCACAAAGTGGTGTGGTTTCGTTAACAAAAAATTTGGGGTTATTCTAGCACTTATTTAAGATGATTGCTCGCACTTCATCGAGTAACTGCCTCGAATAAGGCAAAGTTTTAAACAGGTCTAAAGATATAAATATAATCAAATTAAAACAGTAACTTAAAAATTTAAAACTGAAATAATGTTAAACATTTAAACAAAATAAGCGGTTTTGTTACGCTGATTTTAGTCAGATATAACGATATCTTTACTAATTAAAACAAAATCTTTAAAAATTAACATGCACTTACAACCAGTAACATTATACAGATCATTTTTGGCATTCATGATTAATCAATTAAAAGCTAACCAAGGCAATCTGGCGACTCGGGTACGCTTTGATCTTGATCATGTTTTTTAGCCCATTGTGCGGGTGTATAGGCATGAATTGATAATGCATGAATACCCGCTTCAAATTGGGCAACTAATGCAGCGTTCACCATACGATGACGTGCGATCAACATTTTACCGTCAAATTCGCTTGTTACTATCACCACTGAAAAATGAATTTCACTACCTGGTGGCACATTATGCTTATGGCTATCACAAACCACCTCTAAATGTTGAATATCAAAACTCGCCAATAATTGCTGTTGAATATCGTTACCTAATGACATTTAAAAACCTCTTCTTTATATATTTAGTAAAATAACAGTGTAAAATACACGATCAACCTTAAATGGAACACACTATGAACACTGAACTATCTCTTGAAAGTACCGAATTATCTTTGTACCGCTACCCTAAACGTAGTGTTGAACAACTGCAAGCTTGGGACTCAGCGGATGAGTATATAATTAATACTGTTGCTGACTTAACACTTGCTGAACAATCTTCAGTACTTATCTTTAATGATAGTTTTGGTGCATTAACTTGTGCTTACAATCAGCACCAAGTAACAGCCGTGAGTGATTCATGGATCAGCCATGCCGCTATTGCACAAAACATGGATGAAAACGAACTAAACACTGAACAACTAACGGTTCAAGACTGCCTTGCTTCATTACCGACTAAAGTTGATTTGGTGCTAATTAAGATCCCACGTACTTTATCTTTATTAGAACATCAATTAGCAATGCTTAGCCACGTAGTGACTGCAGATACTAAAATTATCGCAGGTGCAAAAGCGAAAGATATCCATAATTCAACGTTAGCCTTGTTTGAAAAATATCTTGGTGAAACGAAGACATCGTTAGCTAAGAAAAAATCACGTCTTATCTTTGCCACTATCGCAGAAGCAAAAGCGTTAGAAGTACCAGCACCTGCAAGCTGGGATGTAGCAAAAACAAATATCACTCTGTCTAACCACGCGAACGTATTCTCACGTAACAACTTAGATATCGGTGGTAACTTCTTTATGCAGCATTTACCAAAAGGTGAATACCAGCATATTATCGATCTAGGTTGTGGTAACGGTATTATCGGTATCACGGCAGCACGCTTAAACCCACAAGCTAAGATCACGTTTGTTGATGAGTCATTTATGGCCATTGCATCAGCAAAAGAAAACGTAGCAGCAAACGTTAAAGGTCATGAACCTGAAATTGATTTCTTGGTTAACAACTGCTTATACGATTATGAACCACACAGTGTTGATTTAGTATTGTGTAACCCTCCGTTCCACCAAGAAAAAGCAATTACCGACCATATCGCATGGCAAATGTTTAAAGATGCGCATCGTGCATTAGCATGGGGCGGCGCACTTTACATTGTCGGTAACCGCCATCTTGATTACCATATTAAACTTGAACGTTTATTTGATAATCATGAAGTTATTGCATCAAATGCTAAATTCGTCATTATTAAGGCACAAAAATAATATGCTTAAAAAACTACTATTAAGTACAAGCTTAGTATTATTAACAGCTTGCGCTAGTGCGCCTCAGCAAGTAAATATTACAGCCGAGCCAGCACAGTTAACAACGCAATATAGCGACACTCAGGTAACGCTATCAAGCAAAGATATACGTGATGCGAACTACTTAATTGCCGTGCATAAAGTCGGTGAACCTGCGCAGTTACTGAATAACAAAGGCTCACTAATAAACCTAACGACTGCGAAACTGCAACAAGGTTGGGAACAGCAAGGCTTAGTATTTTCGCCACAAGCTGACATCGCGATTAATCTTGAACTGCAAACAGCAAGAATAAATGTGCAGCAAGATAGCTTTGAGCATCAAGCGGAATCAACGTTAATGCTGATCGTATCAATTAAAAATAAAGATCAAACCCTGACGAAACAATTTCGCAGTGCGTCAACGTTAACTGGTGCGTTTGGTCCATCAATGAGTGATTTAGAAGCTAAATTTTCTCAACAATTATCATCATTACTAAACGATGTATTTAATGATCAACAGATCCGTGACTATTTAGCACGCTAGTTAGCCATTCAATATAACGAAAAGTAATAGATAACATAAAAAGCCTCGCTGGTGATTTAATATAAGATCACCAGCGAGGCTTTTTTATTTGTGCAATACCAATACAGTAGACTCACTACTATCTAACAGGACCTTTATTTCAAGATCGTCACACTTTCAATGACTATATCAGTCAGTGGTACATCACTGTAATACTGCTTCTTACCTGTTGGCTGCTTTGCCATTTTATCAACCACATCCATACCTTGTATTACGCGACCGAATACTGCATAACCAGCTTGTGAAGGCTGTGAACCAGAACGATTTAAAAAGTTATTGTCTTTCAAGTTAATGAAAAATTGTGACGTGGCTGAATTGGGATTATTCGTACGTGCTAACGCTAATGTACCACGTTCATTACTTAATCCATTGCTCGCTTCATTGATAACTGGCTTGCCTGAAGTCTGCTTGTCCATATTCGTTTTAAAGCCACCTGTTTGCGCCATAAAACCAGGAATTACACGGTGAAAAATAATACCGCTATAAAAATCGCTTTCAACATAGTTGATAAAGTTGGCAACAGACACTGGAGCTTTTTCTGCATATAACTCAACAGTAATATCGCCTAAGTTGGTTTTAATTAAGGCTTTAGTCTCTGCGGCAAAGGCTGTATTAAGCATGAATATTGAGCTTAGAATTAAGAGTGATTTAGTAAAAAAATGATTAAGTCGCATAGTATAAGTTCCATTCAGTTATAAACATAAGCGTATTTTAGTTACTATATCAGATGTTTGCTGCAGATACTCAAACCACTTCAAAGTATAGTCGGCAAAAATTCAACTACATTCTTTATACTTAACAGCTAAAATGCTATTCATATTTAATGTGAAATTTAGACATATTTAATTTTTGAGACGATTCACAGTTTTCTCATTAATCTGCATTAACAATACGCTTATTAATGACAGTTGAATATTTTAGTCTAGGATTGAAAATAGGACTAACAAATGAGGAGATTTGCATGGAAGCGAAAAAGTTCATTGACGAGAAATCTGATGTTTTAGCTAAATATCTCGACTTTTTTCTAATGAGACAACTCAGTTATAGCCAGTTAAACCATTTTCTTTGGGAAACATTAAGAGAATGGGATGACTTAGCTATTTTTGATGAGTCGACAGATAGTTGTAAAGAGCAAGTGTTTTGGTTCTTGCTATTTGAGCTAAAAAGTTGGTCAAGCCAACAGATTTTTGCCAACCGTATATTGCGCCAAAAATTACACACTGGTGCCTTATTCTTACAAGGTCAAGGAGTTAAACCATACAACTGTATTGGTATTAGACCTATAACGGAATACTTGGACTAATTTCGCTAGCGCGATTTAAAATAAATAAATCGATTAAGCCAAGCCCAGTATGCAGTCGGGCTTATTTAATTCATAAAAATACGGTAGTATCAGCAAACACTTACGTTAGATGGATTGCTGACATTGCCTACTTTTCTTCAAACCTTATCTATTTACCTTAATCCCCGTGTACTGTTTATGGGATTATTTGGGTTTTCCTCAGGATTACCACTCCTACTCGTGTTTTCGACACTGTCATTTTGGTTACGTGAAGCAGGTGTCGACCGTGCCAGCATAGGTTTCTTTAGCTGGATAGCACTTACCTATAGCTTTAAATGGGCCTGGTCACCTTTAATCGATCAATTCCGATTACCTTGGCTGCACAATAAATTAGGACGACGTAGAAGTTGGCTCTTATTTACACAAGTCGTGATCATTAGCATGCTGCTGATTATGGCGACTCAAGATCCTCAGCACAGCGTCACGTTATTTATCATCGCATCGCTTGGTTTAGCGATTGCGTCAGCGACCCAAGATGTCGTTGTCGATGCCTTTCGTATTGAGAGTGCAGATACACGCTTGCAAGGTGCCATGGCGGCAACCTATATGACAGGTTATCGCCTCGCGATGATTGTTGCTGGTGCTGGTTCACTCGCTATTGCAGCATTCTATGATAACAGCGCAATTTATAACGCATCTGCGTGGCAGTTTGCTTATGCATCTATGGCTCTGTTTATGCTATTTGGTGTCTTTGCGACCCTACTCTCTAAAGAACCCGTCGCTAAACATAAAGTACAAGCCGTACATAATATACGTGAGTTTCTTATTACCGGTATCGTCAAACCCCTTACCGATCTATTTCAACGTTATGGCAAAACCTGCCTGATATTATTAGCTATTGTTATCACGTATCGTATCAGTGATATTGTCATGGGGATCATGGCAAATCCTTTTTATGTCGACATGGGTTATTCAAAAGCTGAAGTGGCTGCGATTTCAAAGATATTTGGCGTGATAATGACACTCGTAGGGGCTGGATTAGGTGGACTGCTCGTCAGTAGCTTAGGTCTACTCTCAACATTATTACTTGGCGGGGTACTTTCAGCCTTAACCAACGTCCTGTTTCATTGGATGGCAGGTAGTGCAGCAACTACACAGGTAATGACGGTACTTGCTTTCATCGCGCCAGATACATGGTTACAAACACAAGATCCAGCTCAGCTATTATTAACCCTCGTAATCAGTGCTGACAACCTCAGTGCAGGGATAGCGACCTGTGCATTTGTGGTCTTTTTATCGCGACTAACCAACACCCAATTTACCGCAACACAATATGCACTATTTTCATCGATTATGGTATTGTTGCCTAAATTTATAGCCGGGTTCTCAGGGGTTGCAGTTGATGCATGGGATTACTCAACCTTCTTTATTGGTACGGCCGCAATCGGTATCATCCCTATCATATTTATTGTAGTGCTGATTTACATGCAAATGAATAATCGCTTTAAATGGGTTGAATCTTAGACTGGGCATAAGGCAGGAAAAGATAAAAAAAAGCCCAGTGTGTATAAACAGACTGGGCTTAATGTACTTATATGACACGACTTAGAACAAATAAGCCTCTATATAAGTCACTGTATATTAGTCACGAAAGTTATCAAACTGGAACGGTTGACCTAGTTCAGCAGTTTTAATATGTTGCATCACAGCTTGTAAATCATCACGCTTTTTACCAACAACACGCACTTTGTCGCCTTGAATTGATACTTGTACTTTCAGCTTGCTATCTTTAATTGATTTAACAACTTTTTTAGCAATTGCGCCTTCGATACCTTGTAAAAATTCAATGTCTGCGCTGCAAGTTTTACCTGAAAACTCAGTTTTACCTACACTCATTGAAGATGAGTCAATATTACGCTTAACTAAAGCGCCACGTAAAATATCAGCCATTTGGCGAAGTTGCATATCTTCATCTGTACGCATTTTTACTTTTTCTTTAATTAATTCAAAGCTTGCATCAACACCACGGAAATCAAAGCGAGTGCTTAATTCACGGTTTGCGTTATCAGTTGCGTTTTTCACTTCAACCATGTCAACTTCAGAAACAATATCAAATTGCGGCATCATCATATCCTATCATTTATAATGGTCTGATTATCTAATAGATGATAGCTGTAATTCAACCCTTAACTACGCAAGTAAGCCACTCCTTTGCATTAAGTAACGATTATTAGACGTTATACGTATAGCATCGCTGCCACCAGCAGGTATATTCACGTGAATAAATAAAAACAGTCGCTAAGCACCGGGGAACTAAATACAATAAATAAACGACTATAATGATATTAGGCTCCATTTTTGTTGAGATTGGCATGGCATTAAGCAAACATACATTTTGGTTTCGGCTACTATTAGTCATCGTCCTATTCGCGATCTGTATTCTTGCTTTTGGTAAACCTGCGACTGATATCCCCCAATTAAGCTACGACAAGCTAAATCACTTCATCGCCTTTGTGACACTAGCTTTGCTGTTTGATTACAGCTTCCCACACAGGACTATCACGCTGTTTATTACATTACTGGGATTTGGTATTTTCATTGAGTTCATTCAAGGTATGATACCCGGTCGCACAACCAGTCATTGGGATATTATCGCCGACTTAGTCGGTATAACCAGTTACTTAATTCTTCAACCATTACGAGCAAAAATACATGGCTAATTGGAACATTCTTGGCGCAGGTGCTATCGGGCACTTCTTTGCAGAAAAATTATTAAAGTCAGGTCAACATGCCGCATTTGTTTTACGCCCCGAGAGTGAATCTCATATTCGTAGTTTTAGTTTTGAAAACTTAAGCGGCGAAAACACCAGTAATACAGTGATGGCTCAAGGCCAACTCACACCTAAATGTGACTTTTTACTGGTCACGCTAAAAGCTCAAGATGTATTGCCTGCACTGACCTTGCTGCAGTCACAAATTGATAAGCATTGCTGTCTCGTGTTATTACATAATGGGATGGGGACAGCAGAACAAACAGAAAAATTGTTCCCACGTAACGCGATCATGGTCGGTACGACATCCAATGGGGTCTTGAAATTATCGGCTGATCATATTCGCCATACTGGCGCTGGTGTTACTTGGTTAGGGCCATTTAATAATCAAGCTAAACGCTATAAAGACATTGCGACACAGGTATCTGCATTGGAAGAGTTAAGTTGGTGTGATGATATTCGCGAGAAACTCTGGCTTAAACTCGTGATTAACTGCGCAATAAATCCATTAACCGCGATTCATCAGTGCAAGAACGGTGAGTTGGCGAGTGCAGCCTTACACCCACAGGTAATTAATATTGTGCAAGAGTTAGCGCTTGTGTGTGAAAAAGCCCGCTTACCTTGGTCTTATACCGAACTACAAGCACAAGTGGATAATGTGATAGCACGTACTGCTGAAAACTATTCTTCAATGCATCAAGATTGTCACTTTAATCGCCAGACCGAAATTGACTACATTACTGGCTATGTGTTGAAAGTAGCAAATGCTTATAGTATTCCAGTGCCTTCGAACCAAGCCTTGTATGAACAAATAAAACAGCAAGAAACTGGTAACTCTCGTTAAAGTAGAATCTAGCGTATATCACGATCAAAAAAGCCAGCAATCTCTTGCTGGCTTTCATCAATCACTATAGGCAAAGTTAGATCTTAACCCTGCCTAAGTTATTATTAAGGACGATATACTTTTACGTTACCGTAGCCTTTTTCGATCAGGTATAGCGCTTGCAGCTTACTCATCACACCGCGATCACAGTATAATAAGTAAGTTTTGTCTTGATCTAACTCGCCAAACTGGTTGCCAAGTTTGAAGAAAGGCATGTGCTTAACTTCAAGTCCATTCACTTCAAGCGGTGAATCTTCAACTTCATCGATACTACGAATATCTAAGATCACTTCGTTTGCTGCAATTTCAGTTACTGCTTCAACATCGCTTACTTGCTCTTGTGTTTCTTCTGCAATTTGACGGATATCCATCACATTTGCAGCCATCACCACTTGATCAATCAAGCTCATGTCAAATTTAGCTTCTTCCGCTTCGATCTTCTCTTTCACTGCTTTAACTGTTGGCTTGTTTGAGATAACACCACAGTATTCAGGAATTGTTTCAGAGAATTCAGCTGTACCAATTTTACGTGCCGTATCAATGATGTCTTGCTTATCAGCAACAATCAATGGACGTAAGATCAAAGTATCGGTTACTGAATCGATTAATGATAAGTTACGGATAGTTTGGCTTGATACTTGGCCTACTGCTTCACCAGTCACTAACGCTTCAATACCTAAACGCTCAGCAACTTTAGATGCAGCACGCATCATCATACGTTTTAGTACCACACCCATTTGCGAGTTATCTACTTTTTCTAAGATCTCTGCAACAATAGGATCGAACGGTACGCTAACAAATTTAACTTTGTGTGATGAGCTATATTTGTTCCACAAGAAGTATGAAATTTGCTTCACACCAATCTCATGCGCATCGCCACCAAGATTGAAGAAACAGAAATGCGTACGACTACCACGTTTAATCGTTAAGTAGCTTGATACCGCCGAATCAAAGCCGCCTGACATTAATGATAGAACATCTTCTTGTCCAGCCATTGGGAAACCACCCAGACCTTCGTGGCGTTCAGTCACTAAATAAAGCTTTTCGTGTTCAACTTCAATTTTAATTGTTTCTTGTGGTTTTCTTAGTTTAACGCCAGCGGCATCAGTATGCTGATTTAAGCCACCGCCAACATAGCGTTCTAAGTCAATCGAAGTAAAGTCATGTTTACCATTACGTTTTGCACGTACACAGAATGTTTTACCCGCAAGCAAGTCTTTATAAACAGGCAATGCTTGTTGGAAAATATCATCAAGATCGGTAAAAGTAGATTCGTGTACTTCTAATGAATGGGCAATACCCGGAGTATTTTTTAATACTTCACGATAAAATTCGCGGTTTTTATCACTGTCGTCGGTAGTACGAACAACAATTTTATCCCATTCTAGGATCACGCGCGCATGTTCGTCTTCACGACGTAAAATATTACGTAAACTCGACTGCAGCATTTTACTAAAACGCTGACGTACGGATTTACTTTTCATCATTACTTCTGGGAATATTTTTACAATAAATTTCATGGTTTTGCCTACATCATAGTTCAAACAAACAGTTGGCCCAGCATTTCATCGCGCTGGGTGTTTAGCTGATATATTCGATTAACTTAAATCAAAATAAAAAACGGGCGCATCTTTTAGATGAGCCCGTTCCTGTTGCTGGTCAGCAGTATACTCAAAATGCCTAAATATGCAAGATGCTAACGCTGGCTGACTAACCGAGTTAATTGCGGAATTGCATTCCCTACCAGTTCAATTTCGACTTGACTGCCCACTTCAATCTTAGATTGTATTAACCAAGGTTGCGAGCGCCCCGATACACGAGTGACCTGATGTCCCGACAGCGCTAATGGTTGTACATGCACGACGGGGGTGACTCGCCCGCTTTTCCCCACTTGGTAAGTAATATCAACAACGTTACTTAAACCTTTGGGCCCGGTGAACTTTAGCGCCAGCGCCCACCGAGGAGCATGCTGAGTTTGACCATATTCGTACTGCTGCGCCCTACTGGCCAATTTGATCACTATGCCATCAAGTAATAGCGTCTTTGTGCGTTGATAATATGCTAACCAATCATCGATATCTTGGGCTCTATCAATGGTATGACTCATCTTCGACATATCCGAAAAACCCAACATAGCCAACTGGGCTAAACTCATCACCTCATTTTTATATGGGCTATCAACCCAACGCCAAGGCATAAAGCGCAAGCTCATGATATCTGCTTGCTTGGGCGATGACTGACTAGCGATGCCTGCAGTCATATGACGAGAAGACACATATTTTCCGCGGTGCTGCCAATCATGTTGTTCAACATACAACTCACCATGAATAACTAACGTATGTGGATAAGCGATAATACTGTCGACAGCATTACTGCGGAGCATCAAGGCTAATAAATCACGCCCTTGTTTACCATTACCGCGACTGGATGCACTCACTAGCATGCCTTTTTCATAAACCAGTTCAACCGCCATGCCATCAATCTTAGGCTGGATAAGTAATTGCTGATCTTGATGGCGTTGGTAGAATTTATCAACGAGATTTCTTTCTCGTACCGAGTTTAAACTGAGCATCTGTTCTCGATGCCGTTGCCGTTCATTATATCGAACGCCCTCACTACCCAGCTGGGTTAATACTGGCGATAAACAATCTGATAGCACCGCCAGTTCATCGACTAATAAGTCAAACTCCCCATCATGTAGCAATGGCGCCTTTCCGGCATAATAAATTTGTCGGTGTTTAATAATTTGGGCTTCTAGATAATTAATACGGTGCTGATTTAGGACACTTGGACAACGAGAATGAACATCGACACCGGCAGTCGATACCTTATCTGATGATGATTCAATTGATAATGCCGCTTCCGCGGCCAACAATTGCTGTGTACTTGACACCAATAATGATGCGAATAATGAAGAAAGGCGTATAAACATCCGAGTTCCAATCAAATATGGTCATACTACTCAGTATGATAAAGATAATGGAAGTGCTCTGATTAATTTGATAGCGGGGCAATGAAACGTCGAGGAGAGTAAGTTTCAAGTACTGTTTATGGGGCTACATCACAGATTAAAGACTCAATTAATACATATTGACGAGGCTTATTTATAAGGTTCATTTACAGGATTTTTTACAATGCTTTTTACAATATTTATACCATGTATTATTGAACTTGCTTAACCATCAACTACACTAAGGTTATAATTCCCCAAGTTCTGGTTTGAGAGGTATTACCATGCAACTTTCCGATATCAAAAGCATGTATCACAGACATGAGTTAGTCGAAGCAATTGTGGAGCCATCATTGGTTGCTAATGGCTGGATAGTGGAATTTAAGTCCGATAATGGCGATATCATTCCACTCACCGACTTTAGTGGTCACGAGAAGTGTTACCGAAATTTGGATATTGCGACAGCAACGGCACAGCAGGTCGGATTTCCAAACGTCAGAATAGGTGAGATGTTCTAACAGTTATATCACTATAATCACTTGCCAAGCCTACAGTACTAACATCACCGACGATGGTCAGCTTTAAGCTAAACTGACCATTTATGTATTCACGCCTTCACCTTCTATATTAAGCTGAAAAAGTTAAGGGTAAAAATTAAGATAAGCAATTAAGGTGCAAAACCTTCACGCATAAACTCGTCGCCGTCGCAACTTGCACAAGAAAGGACTGTGGCTGGATGGAATAGCTCTTTTTGATAACCACAACGTACACACGTCAGTAAACCAAAACCAACTTCGTCACCGGTAGTATAGCGGCCTTGATGTACTAAATCATCACCAACCTCAGTCCATTCTACTTGAGTTTTGTCGGTAATAGATGCCAAAGCACTCCAAGTTATTTTGTCCCAGGCTTGATACCAGGCCGACAACTTGAAGCTACTGACACTCGTCTGATAATCTTTATTCAGCTCACCCATATCATGGCGGATATAGGCGGATGCTTCCGTTAATTCTTTTTTAGTTAAATCCCCAGCAGCACCTAAGTAAGCTTCAGCTTTAAGTACAAATCGTTGTGTAAAATCATTACCCATAAATTGTTTCCTCCCCTTATAGCTCAGAGGGTGTACAGATAAGTAACGAACGGTGTTTTGATATTGAGTATTGAGCTTAGCCATATAAACCTCCGAATTAATGTAATAACCGTTAACTGGTATTTATTAATAAAACGTCATCTATATTGATCTGTAAACACGATCCACATCCAGCAATAACTTACACTTTGTAAACATAAAACAGCTATTGCTATAGCTTAAGTATATGCCAAAATGCCCAGCCAACAAGCGGTCTGCATCACATAGTTTCCTTGTAAAAGCGGCGGTTCTGCATTATCAGTCAGGAAATCTTATCGCTATCTGCAAATGAAACTTGTTGCCCTCTCTGTGCTAAGGTATTCTATGGCAAAATTTTGTTTCTAAATCCTACCAAGAACAGACTGGATATTACCCATGCAAGAACAATATACTCCAAGCAGTATCGAACCTCAGGTTCAACAACACTGGCACGAAAATAAGACATTCGAAGTACATAACGACGAAACGAAAGAAAAATTCTACTGCTTGTCTATGTTCCCATACCCAAGTGGTCGCCTGCACATGGGCCATGTACGTAACTATACAATTGGTGATGTGATTGCACGTTTCCAACGTATGCAAGGCAAAAACGTATTACAACCTATCGGTTGGGATGCATTTGGTCTACCAGCTGAAAATGCAGCAATCAAGAACAACACTGCACCTGCGCCTTGGACATATGAAAACATCGACTACATGAAAGGTCAGCTAACGTCTTTAGGCTTTGGTTATGACTGGAACCGTGAAATCGCAACATGTACTCCAGAATACTACCGTTGGGAACAAGAGTTCTTCACTAAACTTTACAGCAAAGGCTTGGTTTACAAGAAGACTTCATCAGTTAACTGGTGTCCAAACGATGAAACTGTACTTGCTAACGAACAAGTAAATGACGGTTGCTGCTGGCGTTGTGATACCCCGGTAGAACAAAAAGAAATTCCACAGTGGTTCATTAAGATCACTGAATATGCAGACGAGCTACTATCATCTATTGATGATCTTGACGGCTGGCCTGAGCAAGTTAAAACGATGCAACGTAACTGGATCGGTCGCAGCGAAGGCATCGAACTAGACTTCGCCGTTGAAGGTCAAAGTGACGAGCTAAGCAAATTATCTGTATACACAACACGTCCAGACACAGTAATGGGTGTTACGTATGTAGGTATCGCAGCAGGTCACCCACTTGCAGAGCAAGCAGCATTAACAAACCCAGCACTAGCAGAATTCAACCTTGAATGTAAAAACATGAAAGTGGCTGAAGCTGATCTAGAAAAAATGGAAAAGAAAGGCATGGCTACTGGCCTATACGCTATTCATCCATTAAATGGTCGTAAAGTACCTGTATACGTAGCAAACTTCGTATTAATGGGTTACGGCACTGGCGCTGTTATGGCGGTTCCTGCTCATGACCAACGTGACTATGAATTCGCAACAAAATACGGCATCGATATCGTACCTGTAATCAAACCTAGCGATGGTAGCGAGCTAGACGTATCTGAAGTAGCATTCACTGAAAAAGGTGTATTGTTTAACTCAGGTGAATTCGACGGTTTAGAATTTGGCGCAGCAGTAGATGCAATCGCAGCTAAATTAGAAGCAAATGGTCAAGGCACCAAGAAAGTTAACTTCCGTCTACGTGACTGGGGTGTTTCTCGCCAACGCTATTGGGGTGCTCCAATCCCGATGTTGACACTTGAAGACGGTTCAGTTGTACCAACACCTGCAGACCAACTTCCAGTGATCTTACCTGAAGACGTGAAAATGGACGGCATTCAAAGTCCTATTAAAGCGGATTTAGAGTGGGCTAAAACAACATACAACGGTCAACCTGCACTACGTGAAACAGATACTTTCGATACCTTCATGGAATCGTCTTGGTATTATGCACGTTACTGTAGCGCAACATCAGAAACTGAAATGCTTAACCGCGAAGATGCAAATCATTGGTTACCAGTAGATCAGTATGTTGGTGGTATTGAACACGCATGTATGCATTTATTATATGCACGTTTCTTCCATAAATTGCTACGCGATGAGCAAATGGTTGATAGCAACGAACCGTTCAAACGTCTACTTTGTCAAGGTATGGTACTTGCTGATGCATACTACTACACTAACGAAAACGGCGGCCGTGTTTGGGTTTCTCCATTAGATGTAACTGTTGAGCGTGACGAAAAAGGTCAACCAACTAAATACATCGACAATGAAGGCAATGAACTTGTTTATACTGGCATGACTAAAATGTCTAAGTCTAAAAACAACGGTATTGACCCACAAACAATGATCGAACGTTTTGGTGCTGATACAGTACGTCTATTCATGATGTTTGCAGCACCAGCTGACCAAACCCTAGAATGGCAAGACTCGGCAGTAGAAGGCGCGCACCGTTTCCTACGTCGTATTTGGACGCTAGCTTACAACCACATCAGTAAAAGTGACGTTGTAGCGTTAGATGTTGCAGCGCTTAACGGTAAACAAAAAGAGCTACGTCGCGAGATCCATAAAACAATTGCTAAAGTATCTGATGATATCGAACGTCGTCAAACGTTCAACACTGCAATCGCATCAGTTATGGAACTAATGAACAAGCTAACTAAAGCACCTCAAGAAGCAGAGCAAGATCGCGCTCTACTTCAAGAAGCATTAGTTGCTGTTGTTCGTTTACTTGCACCAATTACTCCGCATATCTGTTTTGAACTGTGGAACAAGTTAGGTCAAGAAGGCAACATCGATGAAGCACTTTGGCCAGTAGCAGATCAAGCAGCAATGGTTGAATCTGAAAAACTAATCATTGTACAAGTGAACGGTAAACTGCGTGCTAAATTAACAGTACCAGCCGACGCAACACGTGAATCTGTTGAAGCATTAGCAAATGCAGATGAGAACGTAACTAAGTTCACTGACGGCAAAACAGTACGTAAGGTAATTTTCGTACCAGGTAAACTACTGAACATTGTAGCCAACTAAGTTAGAAACTTAACAACAAACTTCAGTAACGAACACTGTTAAGGAACGATGTTTAATTAACAGTGTTAACTGACTAATTGTAAGCCCTATATTCTGCTTTTATTCTTATAGTAGTGTATAGGGCTTTTTTGTTTTTCGATTACGTGTAAAATTAACCACAATTAACTTATCTATTTTGTAGGCAAAAATGAGCGCATCGGCACTGACTCCACGTTTTATTCGACTAATTTGCATCTTCTTAGTAACTGCAGTGCTTGGCGGCTGCGGCTTCCATTTAAAAAATGGCAGCGGAATTCCCCCTGAATTACGAAATCTAACCTTAGTATCGAGTAAGTATTCCGATCTCACTCGCCTAATCAAAAAAGAATTACGCTACAACCAAATTAATCTCGTTGTACCGACAGTCACGAGCACGGAATCGCTAACCACAGAAAGTGATAACACCTCAGATGATATGAGTGAAGATTCAACCCAAACTAAAATTACTGCGATGGATCCAGCATTATTAAACTCGCAAACACCGATACTCCGAATCATGTCCGAAAGCACCGGCTCACGTACTGTATCACTCTACTCTGACGCCACGGCTGCGGAATATGAACTCAGCTACGTCCTCAAAATGGAAGTGCGCTTGCCAAATCAAGACCCTCAGTATTTTACTGTTGCACTGCAGCGTGACCAGTTAAATAACTCGCAAGAAGCACTTGCCCGTTCACGTGAAGCTGAATTATTAACTCGAGAACTACGTGAAGCAGCGGCACAACAGGTTGTTCGTACACTAAGCCAAGTTGTTATTAACCCACAAACAACTGGCGATCGCGATGAAGAACCAGCTATCATATTTGAAGCTAACTAATGCGCGTTTATCCAGAACAGCTCGATCAGTACTTAAAAACTGAAATCAAACCCTGCTATTTAATCTTTGGCGAAGAACCATTGTTAAAAATGGAAGCCATTGAGCAGATTAAAATAGCCGCTAAAAAAGTCGGCTTTGATGAACACCATAAATTTCACGCCGAACCAACCATGGATTGGCCTAGTGTGTTTAATGCATGCCAATCCATGTCGCTGTTTTCTAGCCGTCAGACAGTTGAACTCATTTTTGACAAACGACCGACAAAAGAAGACATAAGCCAACTTAATGATTTATTTAAGCTGCTTAACCCTGATCTGATTATCATCATCAGCGGCCCTTACTTAACCAAAGCACAACAGAATGCCAAGTGGTTTACGCAGTATTTCAAAAATGCGCTGTTCATCCCTGTCGGCCATCCTGAAGGACGTTTTTTTGCTAACTGGATGCGCCATCGTCTAAAACGCGCCAACCTTGAAGCACAAGCAGATGTGATCACCCTACTTTGTCGTAGTTTTGAAGGTAATTTATTAGCCGCTAAGCAAGAGATTGATAAATTATCCCTGCTCCATCCAGGTCAAACGCTTACCTTAGCGCAGCTACAAGCATCGATTACCCAGCACTCACACTTTAGTAGCTTTCAGCTGGTTGATGCGCTACTTGCCGGTAAAGTAAATCGAGGTCAACGGATCCTGCAGCAATTACAGGCTGAAGGTGTTGATCCGATTATCATCAACTGGGGACTAAACAAAGAAATTAATCAGCTTTATCATTACAGCTTGATGCAACAGCAAGGCCTATCTGTTATCGACGAAATGAAAAAGCAGCGCTTATGGACTGGCCGCCAGCAGATTATTAACGCCTGCTTGAGCCGGTTATCACTAAGTAAAATTGAACAAATGTTAGTACTTTGTTCTAGTGTTGATAGCGCGATCAAAACCAGTACCAGTATTGATCCTTGGTTGTCATTACAAATGTTAAGTATCAGTTTCGCTGACTCGACCTTGCTTCCAAATTTTCACCATTCCGAAATCAAATAGTTGCCGAGATATAGACACTAAATGATTTTTTAACTTTATTCTTAACGACGGTTAGCTATGACTGATTTCATCCCCTCACGTGCCATTGGTATTTTAGGCGGTACATTTGATCCTATTCATAATGGTCATCTGCGCCCTTGTTTAGATTTATTGCAGCAACTTAATTTAGCAGAAGTGAGGTTGATGCCGAATCATATTCCACCACACCGCGAGGCGCCGGGCTCTAGCTCTGCACACCGCTTAGCAATGGCACAGCTAGCTGTTGCGCAGTGCGATGAATTAAGTGTCGATACCCGAGAGTTAAATCGTACAACACCGTCTTATACTATCGACACCTTGATTGAGCTCGCCGCAGAGAATCCGCGTACTCCCGTGTGCTTTTTAATCGGTCTTGATTCACTCAATAGTTTACATACTTGGCACCGCTGGCAAGAGCTGCTCAGCTATTGTCACCTCGTCGTGAGCTATCGCCCAAACTATAAATTAACATTGGCGCCTGAAGTGCAAAGAATATTTGAACAAGTACAAACAACTAATGTCGAAGACTTACAACAGCAAAAACAGGGGCGTATATTGCTCTGGCCAAGTACGCAGTTAGAAATATCGGCAACTCGGATCAGACAGTTGATTGCGCAGCAGCAAAATCCACAATATCTGCTACCTGATAATGTGTTGTCATATATACATAAACATAACTTGTATAAGTAAACTACAAGAGATAATAGCTCAGAAACAAGCTAGGTATATATTTAGCCATTATACACTGTTATAATTCGCGGTTAACTCGATAAAGTTCCTCTGGAGGACCCTTGCAAACTTCTGAACTGCAAGCATTTGTACTAGACAAAATTGAAGACATGAAAGCCCGTGACATCCAAGTTATTGATGTTAAGGGTAAATCACCAGTAACAGATCTAATGATCGTATGTACTGGCACATCTAAAACTCACGTTAAATCAATTTCTAACCACCTTTACCTTGAAGCTAAAAGTCACGAAGTATACGTGATGGGCATTGAAGGTACGGAAGATAGTGAATGGGTTTTAGTTGATATGGGTGATGTAGTTGTACACATCATGCAACAACAAACACGTGATCTTTACCAATTAGAACAACTTTGGCAGTCTGTAGGGGCATAGTCAAATGAAGATTCAGCTAGTTGCTGTTGGCACCAAAATGCCTGCATGGGTAGAAACAGGGTATAAGGAATATACACGTCGATTCCCTAAAGATATGCCTTTCGAATTACTTGAGATCAATGCTGGTAAGCGTGGTAAAAACGCTGATATCAAGCGGATCTTAGAGTTGGAAGGTGTAAAAACGATGCAAGCGATCCCGAAAGGAAATCGTATCGTGACTCTGGAGGTTACCGGTAAACCTTGGACGACTGAACAACTAGCCGTTGAACTAGATAAGTGGAAGCATGATGGTCGTGACGTTAGCCTGTTAATTGGCGGCCCAGAAGGACTTGCACCAGAATGCATCGCGGCATCAGAACAACGCTGGTCATTGTCACCGCTAACCTTACCACATCCGATGGTACGAGTAGTTGTGGCCGAGGCGTTGTATCGCGCTTGGAGCGTAACAACAAACCATCCTTATCATAGAGAGTAATATTGGTGGCAAGGAAGCGTATAGCCTTACGAGACCATTCTGCGGAAACAGCATTATTTAGCAGCCGTATCGTGGTCTCATTTATTTTTGTCCTCTGTGTACTTGGCTTATTGTTAAGTAATCTTTATTACTTACAAGTCGATTCATATCAAGCTTACAAAACCCGCTCTAACGAAAATCGCGTCAAGTTAGTACCACTACCACCTAACCGTGGACTCATTTATGATCGTAACGGCATACTCTTAGCTGAAAATAAACCTGTCTACAGTTTAGATATGGTGCCTGATAAAATCACCGATATCGATGCAACGATTGTCGAATTAACCACATTATTAAATTTAACTGAAGATAATATTGAAGACTTCCGGACGCGCTTAAAACGCCAGCGCCGCTTTAAATTAGTGTCAATATTAACAAACTTATCTGAATCAGAAGTTGCCCTATTTTCAGTTCAGCAGCATAAATACCCAGGCATTTCAGTTAACGCGCGACTAAAACGTTATTACCCGTTTGGTGATGCGCTTACTCATGCACTTGGTTATGTAGCAAGAATTAATAGTAACGATCTTAAACGTCTAGAGATTGAAGGCTCTCGAGCAACCTATGCCGCCACTCATGATATTGGCAAGCAAGGCATCGAGCGTTATTACGAAAAAGCACTCCATGGCAAACCCGGCTTTAAAGAAGTCGAAGTCAACAATCGCGGCAAGATCGTACGCACACTAAAAATAACACCACCCGTACCTGGTAATGATCTGTATTTGAATATCGATATTCGTTTACAGCTAAAAGCACAAAAAGAATTGGCTGGCCGTCGTGGCGCGATCATCCTACTTGCACCTAAAACGGGTGAAATATTAGCGATGATGTCCAGCCCGAGCTATGATCCAAACTTATTTGTGCACGGTATCAGCAGTAAAGATTACAACCGTCTTTTACAATCAAAAGACCGCCCTTTAATTAACCGTGCAACACAAGGCCGCTATCCACCCGCCTCTACAGTAAAACCACAGTTAGCCATTTTAGGGCTAGAAGATGGTGCCATCACCCCAAGTACTATTATTAACGATCGTGGTTGGTTCCAAATCCCCAATACTAAACGTCGTTTTCGTGATTGGAAACGCTGGGGTCACGGTAAAATTAATGTCTATACTGCTATCGAGCAATCCTCGGATACCTTTTTCTATAACCTGGCTTATAACGTTGGTATAGATAAAATGAATAGCTTCATGACTGAATTTGGTTTTGGTGATTATACCGGCATTGATGTCAAAGAAGAAACCAATGCCATCATGCCATCACGGGATTGGAAACGCGCACGTTACAACGAACCTTGGTATCAAGGTGATACTATTTCGGTTGGTATTGGTCAAGGTTATTGGTCTTCGACCCCAATTCAACTAGCTAAAGCTACCGCGATTGTCGCCAGTCGCGGGTTACGTCCCGTGCCTCAATTAATCAGAGATATAAAATACACCAATGGGGATGTGTTTAAGCCTGTGGTTGAATTACCGCCACTAAAATTAAAAGATCCAGCCAATTGGCAAGTAGCTAAAGATGGCATGCACGGCGTAGTAACCAAAAATAACGGGACTGCACGTCGCGCCTTTGCTAACGCATCTTATAGCGCCGCAGGTAAGTCAGGTACAGCACAGTTATACCAGCTTGGCGAAGAGAAGTACGACGCAAGTAAGATCCGTGAACGCTTACGTGATAATGCCATGTTTGTGGCATATGCGCCGTTTGAAGAACCTGAAATTTCAGCGACAATCATTCTTGAAAATGCCGGTGGTGGTAGCTCACAAGCCGCCCCATCAGCACGCCGTTTATTTGATGTCTACTTTGACAATAAAAAGGAAAATTAATGCCAGATCGTCGTCATAATCAAAGTATTTGGTATAAATTACATATCGATTTCCCCTTATTATTTGGTTTACTCAGCCTCATGGGCGTGAGCCTCGTCGTGCTTTACAGCGCTGGCGGCGCCGATATTGCATTAATGGAAAGACAAGTTGTAAGGATGTTACTAGCACTTGCAGTCATGTTCGCATTGGCACAAATATCGCCGTCCACCTATCGGCGCTGGGCATTCCCGATATTTATCCTTGGTACCCTGCTATTAATCGCGGTATTACTATTTGGCCATGTGGGAAAAGGGGCACAGCGCTGGATTGATCTTGGGTTTACTAAATTCCAACCTTCCGAAGTAATGAAAGTGGTCATGCCATTGGCCGTCGCGCGCTACATGAGTAACCAAGCTATACCGCCGAGTTTTAGAACCATCATTACTGCGTTAATAATGGTGCTTATTCCAACCTTGTTAATTGCTAAGCAACCCGATCTTGGTACCTCACTATTAGTGGCAACATCAGGTCTATTTGTGATCTTCTTGGCCGGTATGTCATGGCGCCTAGTGATGATTGCTTTTGGATTAGTATCTGGGTTTGCACCTATATTATGGTTCTTTTTAATGCGCCCCTACCAAAAACAACGGGTATTAACCTTCCTCAACCCAGAAACAGACCCGCTTGGCTCTGGTTATCATATTATTCAATCTAAAATTGCCATCGGTTCTGGTGGTTTCTGGGGCAAAGGTTGGTTATCCGGTACCCAGTCACAACTCGATTTTTTACCCGAACGTCATACCGATTTTATTTTTGCCGTATTCAGTGAAGAATTTGGTTTATTTGGTGTCATTTTATTACTGTCATTATATCTATTTGTCATCTGCCGCGGTTTGTTTATCGCACTACAAGGACAACGCGTCTTTGAACGTCTGATTGCCGGCAGTATTACCCTGACATTCTTCATTTATTTGTTCGTAAATATTGGTATGGTCAGTGGATTATTGCCTGTAGTGGGCGTCCCACTACCTTTAATTAGCTATGGTGGCACTTCGATGGTGACATTGATGGCAGGATTTGGCATTCTAATGTCTGTAAGAACACATCGTCGCTTAAGTTGAGGAATCCAGATGCTAAGTAAAAAAGTATTATTTCTGCTAGGTTTAGCAGCGTTTCAAGCTAATAGTGCTGAGTTGAGCACTGAACACAAGACTTGGGTTGAAGAGTTAAGTACTAAATATGATATATCAGAACAAGTACTTACCGATGCTATCGGCCAAGCAAAATTTGATGAAAATGTATTAACTAAGATCCAAACCCCATGGGAAAAGAAGCCTTGGTATAAATACGCGCCAATCTTTATTACCGACAGCCGCATTAACCAAGGCGTCAAATATTGGCAAGAACACGAAGAGACTTTCGCGAAGGCCGAAAAAGAATACGGTGTACCAGCACAAATGATCGTTGCGATCATGGGTGTTGAAACTTATTACGGTAAATACAAAGGTAATCTTTCAGTATTAGATTCCTTGTATACACTCGGATTTAATTACCCGTCTCGTGGTAAGTTTTTCCGCCAAGAGTTCGCAGAGTATATTAAATTAAGTGAACAACAAGGCTGGGAACTAACGGAAACAAAAGGTTCGTATGCGGGTGCGATGGGCTTAGGTCAATTTATCTCATCAAGCTACAGTCATTACGGCGTTGATTTCTCTGGTGACGGCAAAGTGGATATGATCAACGATCCTGTCGATGCAATTGGTAGTATTGCTAACTACTTTAGCGAGCATAAATGGCAAACCGGTGGCTCAGTTGCTTATCCTGTGACAGCAGACAGTGAAAAAGTCAAAAGCCTGCTTAGTTCATCATTGAGAATCAAAAACACATGGTCAGACCTAACAGCTGCCGGTGTCACATTGAAAGAATCAGATGATCGTGTACCAGCCATTAGCATCGAAGACTCGAGCCCAGTAAAACTACTTAAGCTAGAGCAAGCTGATAGTGATGAATATTGGGTTTATCTCGATAACTTCTACACGATCACCCGCTATAACCATAGCCCATTGTACGCGATGGCTGTATTCCAATTAAGCGAACGAATTAAACAAGCTAAACATGCGCAATAAACAACGATTAACCTTACTTTGTATCTGCGGCCTATTGGCCGCCTGTTCTTCTTCGCGTTATCAATATAGTGACGATCACGCGCCAGAGAACATTCCTCAGCTTGATGATATTGCTGATGCAGTACCGACACCACAAACCTACAGCCGCTATGCTAATCGCGACTATCAGGTACGCGGTATCGACTATGAAGTATGGCGAGACATCAAAACACTCACCCAAGAAGGTAAAGCCTCTTGGTACGGTAATAAGTTTCATGGTCATGACACCTCTAACGGTGAAGTCTATGATATGTTTTCGATGTCAGCAGCACACAAGAATTTACCCTTACCGAGCTTTGTTAAAGTCACTAACCTTGGTAATGATAAAACAGTGGTTGTACGCGTAAATGATCGGGGACCGTTCCACCCTGATCGTATTATCGATCTCTCTTATGCGGCGGCTTATAAACTCGATATGTTACAATCAGGTACCGCGAATGTACGTGTTGAATTAATCATTCCAACTGCTGATAATAGCAGTTTATTTACCCCCACACCGCAGTGGTTCATTCAGGTTTTAGCATCCAGTAATGAAGCTAAAGCTCAAGAAATTGCCGACAGTTTAGGGGCGAAATACAGTACCGAAAATCGTTTAATTGTCAGCGGAAAGTTCCACCGTGTACAACTTGGACCGTTCGCAGAGTCAGAGCAAGCACAGGGCTTACTTGCGAAAGTAAAACAAAAATATACAAATGCTTATATTTTAAAGGAACTTTCCAGCAAAACTGTATCTAATAAATAAACTTTAAATAGTAAGACAACCATTCAGCTAGTTGATAGACTAGCTGCTATTATCGAATAAACTTGATTAAAAACCATTTAATCAAGTTTATTTATCTAAGTTATTAATAACTCAATCACAACTTTAATTATAGCGAAGTGAAACGTGGCCAATCAATTTAAAAAACTTATCCTAACGAGCCTAGTAATGGCGAGTTTCTCATTAAGTGCAGCACCGAGCGTGATCCCAGATACCCCTGTCGTTGCAGCGAAAGCATTCATATTAGTTGATTTTGATTCAGGCAAAGTTATCGCAGAGAAAAATGCTGATGATTCATTAAAGCCAGCTAGCCTAACAAAAATGATGACAAGTTATGTTATTGGTCAAGAAATTAAGGCCGGGAATATAAACCTAGAAGATCAAGTAACTATCAGTAAAAATGCCTGGGCTAAAAACTTCCCTGACTCATCAAAAATGTTCATCGAAGTTGGTAAAACGATCACAGTCGAAAAATTGAACCAAGGCATTATTGTTCAATCAGGCAATGATGCTTGCGTAGCAATGGCTGAACACATTGCAGGTACAGAAAGCGCCTTTGCTCAGTTAATGAACTCATGGAGCAAGCAGCTAGGTATGGATGCAACGCATTTTGCTAATAGCCACGGTTTAGATAGCAAAGAGCAATACACCACTGCGCGTGATATGGCGACACTCGGGGCCGCACTAATTCGTGATGTACCTGAAGAATACCGCATTTATTCACAAAAGAAATTTACCTACAACGGCATCACCCAATACAACCGTAATGGCTTGTTATGGGATAAAAGCATGAACGTAGACGGTATTAAAACCGGCCATACTTCAGGCGCAGGTTTTAACTTAGTCTCTTCTGCAACCAAAGACAATATGCGTCTAGTTGCTGTTGTACTCGGAACCAAAAGTGGCGACGCACGTAAAGCTGAAAGCAAGAAGCTACTTAACTTCGGTTTCCGTTTCTTTGAAACGGTAACGCTACATGAAGCAAATTCAAGTATTGTTGCTGAACGTGTTTGGATGGGTGAGCAAGAGCAAGTTGAACTTGGTCTAGCAAACAAATTAACCCTAACCGTACCACGCGGCCAAGCAAAAAATCTTACCGCTACATTTGAAATTCAACAAGAGCTAAGTGCACCGATTACACAAGGTCAAGTTGTGGGTAAAGTGTTCTACGTATTAAACGATGAAGAGATTGCTCAGGCTGATTTAATCGCCCTAGAAGACGTTGAATTGGGTAGCTGGTTTAGCCGATTAATTGATTATTTCAAATTATTATTTACCGGTTGGTTTGGTTAATCCTTTCCCTGACACCGTTACCCGATTATAATGACCAATACAAAGGAGGCAATTGCCTCCTTTGCCATTATTTTTAAGGTACGAGAAAACTAATGTCTTTAAATACAAAATTCGACGAACTACTTGATTTTCCTTGTCTATTTAACTTTAAAGTTATCGGTAATAACGATCCAAAACTTGAAGATAACATTGTTGCAGTTGCTCAACAGCACGTCACTGGTAACTATGCCCCTAGCTCGAAAGTGAGCAGCAAAGGTACTTACAACTCTGTTACGATCAAAGTTAAAGTACAAGATAACAAACAAGTAGAAAGCTTATATATCGCTTTCGGTGCGATCCCTGGTGTGGTCCGCGTTTTATAATAAATAATATCAATATAAAAAAATCTAATTAGTATTTCTAATTAGATTTTTTGCGTTGCTGTTAATCAGATCGAGGAACATATTTTGTCAGAACATAGCATTATAATTCGTCAGCTTAATCGCCAACCTTACAGCACTGTATTTGACGCGATGAAAGCGTTTACTGAAAACAGAGACGAAAACACTGAAGATGAACTTTGGTTCGTTGAGCATGATCCAGTGTTTACCCAAGGTCAAGCTGGTAAAGCTGAACATATGCTTGCCACAGGTGATATTCCAGTTGTACAAGCCGATCGCGGTGGTCAAGTGACCTACCACGGCCCAGGTCAACAAGTGGTTTATTTCTTACTCGATATTAAGCGTCGTAAACTGGGTGTTCGTGCACTTGTGACGCATATTGAGAACGGTATTGTTGCCACATTGGCAGAATCTGGGGTTGAAGCTTACCCGCGTGCAGATGCACCAGGTGTTTATGTTGCTGACAAAAAAGTTGCATCTCTCGGTTTAAGGATCAGAAAAGGTCGTTCATTTCATGGCTTAGCATTGAATGTAAACATGGACTTATCCCCTTTTCTACGTATTAACCCTTGTGGTTATGCGGGTATGGAAATGACCCAAACAAGTGATCTTGGTGGTGCTACCAGCTTAGAAGAAGTTCAGCCTAAGCTAGTCGAACACCTATGTTCCCTGCTAGAATACACCCAATTAACTTTCAAAGATGGATTAACAGAGCATGAGTAAAACCGTTCGATTAGAGCCTGGCGTTAAACTTCGCGACGCAGATAAGATGGCTAAAATTCCAGTAAAAATCATTGCTTCTGATAATGATGAAATTCTGCGTAAGCCATCGTGGATGAAAATCCGTCTACCGAAAAGCTCTGCTCGCATCCAAGAAATTAAGAATGTGATGCGTGAAAACAACCTGCATTCAGTTTGTGAAGAAGCATCATGTCCAAATCTTTCCGAGTGCTTTAACCACGGTACAGCAACCTTTATGATCATGGGTGCAATTTGTACACGTCGTTGCCCGTTCTGCGATGTTGCTCATGGTAAGCCATTACCACTAGTGCAAGAAGAACCGCTTAAACTGGCGCAAACAATTGCTAAAATGAAGCTTAAATATGTGGTTATTACCTCTGTAGATCGTGATGATTTACGTGATGGTGGTGCTCAGCATTTTGCCGATTGTATCCGTGAAATTCGCTTATTGAACCCTGAAATCAAAATCGAAATTTTGGTTCCCGATTTCAAAGGTCGTATGGATAAAGCATTAGAAATCTTTAAAGACACACCACCTGATGTATTTAATCACAACTTAGAAACTGCACCACAGCATTACAAAATGGCGCGTCCTGGTTCTGATTATCAGTGGTCTTTACGTTTATTAAAACGCTTTAAAGAAATGCACCCAACAGTACCAACTAAGTCTGGTCTGATGATGGGCTTAGGTGAAACGAATGAAGAGATTGCTGAAGTAATTCGCGATCTTGCCGAGAACGGTGTAACGATGCTGACACTAGGCCAATATTTACAGCCTAGCCGTCATCACTTACCAGTGAAACGCTACGTTCACCCAGATGACTTTGATGCACTAGGCGTATTAGCAAAAGAAGTCGGCTTTGAGCATGCTGCTTGTGGCCCATTCGTGCGTTCGTCTTACCATGCAGACTTGCAAGCACAAGGTAAAGAAGTTTCTTAATTCTTAACCTCTACTAAATTAAAGCTAACACGATAAATTAAATCCGTTGTTAGCTTTAATTTATTCAGATAGCTATTCAGATAGCTATTCAGATGACTTAGTCGCTTCTTTTTCAAAGTAAGAACCGGGGGCCGTAAATAAACGTTTCGTCGCATCTACCGGTAACTCTAAAACACCTCTAATAGCCCCTTTTGTTGCGCCCTTCGACGCATTTTCACCAATCTGATCACTGGCATCTACCAAGGCTTCAACGCGGGTTAATGTCGGCGGTATATCGACTCGTATCTTCTCTACCTGAGTCAAAATAGGTGGGATCAATAGGTTAATATCATCAACACGTTTATTGACCTCATCGACACGCGTTAAAATGCGAGGGATCTGTTTATTCACCGCATCAACTTGCTTTAATACGGCTGGAAGTTTAGCCCGTACAGCGGCGACCTCAGACAAAATAGGCGGAACGGCAAGACGAACAGCTTCAACTTCTTGCAAAATAGCTGGAATCGCCACACGGATAGCCTCTGTTTCAGCCAAAATGGCAGGCACACTCACCCTAACGCTATCACGAACAGCTGCCACTTCAGTGAGTATATTGGGGATATTTTGTGTATTTATCATCTCAATTTGTGCAACGATAGCTGGTATTTGCACAGAGATATCATCAACCTGCTTTAATATATCAGGAAGCGCTTTGCGCACTTCGCTTACTTCTTTGGTTAAATTAAGCACCGCATAGGAAAAGTAACTTAAACTAGCAGCAATCAAGGCTGCAGCACATACCGTCGATACATTAAATCGTGTCGTCACCTTATTTTTATCTTGTTGAGTCATCGGTTTTCCTACACTTTAGCTAAGCTAAGCAAGCTCAGTTGAGTTAAATATAGCGAATATAAAAAAGGCAGTCACATATAACAGGACTGCCTTGGCATTTAGTCAAATTAATAAGACCAGTTAACACGACTAATTAAATGAGCTCGAGAAGCTTATGGACGAATTAAACCATCACCAATTGCAATCCATTTATAAGTGGTTAGCTCTTCTAATCCCATCGGGCCACGCGCATGTAATTTTTGCGTGGAAACCGCTACTTCAGCACCTAAACCGAACTGGCTGCCATCGGTGAAGCGTGTACTTGCATTCACGTAAACAGCCGCTGAGTTAACCGCATTCAAGAAACGTGTTGCATTGGTTAGATTATCCGTCAAGATCGCATCAGAATGCTCTGTGGAATGCTCACGGATATGTACAATCGCTTCTTCAACGTCATCAACGACTTTAACGCCTAATACTAACGCCAGCCATTCCTGATCAAAACAATCAGCAGTTGCAACGTGTACGTTTTTCGCATTGACGTTTGATAATGCGATATGTGCTTTTGGCTCTGCGCGCAATTCAACAGCACTTTTTTCTAAACGTTCAGCTAATAACGGCAAGAAATTAGCAGCTATATCTTTATGTACTAATACTGTATCCAATGCATTACAAGCTGAAGGGCGCTGTACCTTGGCATTTTCAATGATCGCTAATGCATCTTCAACATTAGCAGATGCATCAACAAATGCATGGCAAATACCCATACCACCAGTGATTACTGGAATAGTGCTTTGCTCTTGGCACAGGCGATGTAAACCAGGACCACCACGTGGAATGATCATGTCGACATACTTATCCATTTTCAATAATGCCGTCACCAATTCACGATTTGGATCTGCTATGACCTGAATTGCATCTTTTGGTAATTGTGCCTTTTCTAATGCTGCTTGAATGACATCGACTAACACAACATTTGAATGAACCGTTTCTTTACCACCACGTAAAATAGCGGCGTTACCTGTTTTTAAACTTAATGCAGCAATATCAATCGTTACATTTGGACGCGCTTCATAAATCACGCCCATTACGCCTAACGGAATACGACGCTTTGATAAACGTAAACCATTTTCTAATACCTTGCCTTCTGACTCTGCGCCAACCGGATCAGGTAACGCGATAACGCTACGTACATCGGCAATAATGGCTGCAAGTCTTGCATCAGTTAATAATAGACGATCAAGTAATGCATCCGTTAAACCGTTTTGCTTACCCGCATCAATATCTTTCGCATTGGCGACTAAAATATCGGCTTGGCGATGCTCAAGTTCACAAGCAATACATTCTAATGCATTATTCTTTGCTGCCGTTGTTAGCGTTGCTAATTCATAACTCGCAGCTTTCGCTTTTTTTCCTAATTCTTGTAACACGGTATCTTCCTTAAAATAAAACTAAATCATCGCGATGAATAGCTACTGCACCGTAGCCATAACCTAATTTACTCTCGATATCACACGAATGGCAACCTGCAATGGTTGTAAGCTCATCACTGGTATAGCGACAAATACCACGCCCCAGGAACTTGCCTTGTAATGTTTGTAATTGCACGATATCGCCACGCTTGAAAGTCGCGACGACCTTAGTAATACCTTTCGGTAATAAGCTGCTGCCTTTCTGACGTACAGCATTCACAGCGCCGTCATCAATCACAATCACACCTGATGGTGGTGGTCCAGCAAGGATCCACTGTTTACGGCTTTCTAGCGGCGTTATATTTGAAGGAAATAAGGTACCGACACGCTTGCCTTCGGCAACCCGCAATACCACATCTTCAGCAACACCCGCTGCAATAACAACATCAATACCAGAGCGGCAGGCAATTTCAGCCGCTTGTAATTTAGTTGCCATACCGCCAGTGCCTAAACCACCAACCGTACCACCTGCTAATTGACGTAATTCATCATCAATAACATCAACAACTTCAATTAACTTCGCGTCTGGATTACTGCGTGGATCTGCAGTAAACAGACCCTCTTGATCGGTAAGCAACATGAGCGTGTCGGCATTCGCTAAAATAGCGGCCAGTGCGGATAAATTGTCATTATCACCGACTTTAATTTCAGCTGTCGCCACTGCATCATTTTCATTAATAATCGGCACAATACGGTTATCTAATAATGCGCGCATTGTATCGCGGGCATTTAAAAATCGCTCACGATCATCGAGATCTGCACGTGTTAACAACATCTGACCTACATTCAAGCCATAGATATTAAACAAGCTTTGCCAAATAAAAATAAGCTGACTCTGACCAACAGCGGCCAACATCTGCTTATTCGCCATGGTAGGGGCTAATTCAGGGGCGCCTAAATGCTCACGGCCAGCTGCAATCGCGCCTGATGTGACAACAATAATGTCATGCCCTTGTTTGTACAATTCTGCACACTGACGAACTAGTTCAACCATATGCGCACGGTCTATTTTAGACGTGCCACTGGTCAATACACTGGTCCCTAACTTCACCACGATGGTTTTCTTAGCCATTTAACTCATTCTCGTTACTAACTTAACCAGTATTTTGACCTGAGAAACACTTTTATACAATAGCGGAAAGCTTGATAGACGGGGAAAGTACAGTGAAACACTGCACTTTTATCAGATCACGCGTGGCATTTATTCGCAAACCACAGGATCGGATAGAATTGATGAAAATAACAACATAATGAGGATGCTATGCTGCAGACAAGATTAGCGTCTTAGCTAAGATAGAGGACGGTTTGAGGTTGAAGTGTAATTGCTCAGTCAAACACACTGATAATTTTTCATAAAAAGCGTTAAGCGATTGTGTCACGTCTTTCTGACACGCTTTAGGGATTGACGTTACGATCCACTCACCAGCTTTATTGTAAGTACCAAATTGATAGTGATATTCAAAGGTATTATCCACTAATTCCATCTCTAACCACCAACCATAAAATTGGCGTTCGTCAGGCTCTGCTGTGGCATCAATACAGATACTAAAACAATCAAAGAAAAATGCTGTCGGTTGGCAATTATTCTCTCTTAAATAAGGACCAAGCGCATTTAAAATACGAATTCGTTTACGAAAATAAATCAAGTTTGGATCAGTCGGTATTACCATAATGATTATCTCTCATTAGTTGTTCGTGATAAGCGAGACGTGATGAGCTAAGCGTTATAAATAATTAACTATAAATGTGGGAGGGTAACTAGTAAGTATAGTGAACAACAAGGCAGAGGCAAACTATAAGACCAAATAATGACCTTTAATCAGAATAAAAAACTAACAAATAACAGTGTTGCGATTTACAACACTGTTTAATAACGAGAATACAGACTGACGTATATTCTCGTTAATTTAATTAACCTTGTTTACAGATTGGTTCTACGAACTCAATAGCCATATCCCAAGGTAGTTCAATCCAAGTATCTTGGCTGATGCGAGTAACAAAATCGTCAACTAAGTGCTCACCAAGTGGCTTAGCATAAACGGTTACAAATTTACCTTTAGGGTACATGCTGCGAATTTTCTTCGCCGTTTCACCGCTATCAACTAAATCATCAATAATAATAAAACCTTCGCCGTCGCCCGGTGCTGATTTTAATACCGTCATATCACGCTGATGATCGTGGTCGTAGCTTGAGATACATACAGTATCAACATGACGTAATTCTAATTCACGCGCCAGAATAGCAGAAGGTACTAAACCACCGCGGCTAACCGCAATAATTCCTTTCCACTGTGATGCAGGAAGCAGCTTACGAGCAAGTTTACGCGTGTCGCGCTGTAAATCATCCCAAGATACTATAAATTTATCACTCATTTAACCAACCTCTATATACACTTAGCGAATACACTAATGTGTAGCAATATAAAATCATCAACGACGGGTTTATGCACAAAAAAACAGCCCTTTGTACACTCAATTTGTAACCCGTAAAGATACCAGTACTTGACCCCGAGGACAAGTTATTAGCTGGAGATTACCTCTTAAGGAGCAGGATAAAACAGCAACTTGTTTACGGTATCGCAGAACTATAGATTAACATAGTCCATTTGGCATATTCCTCTTTACTATCGCAATAAACTGGAACATCCTTTGTATCATGCTAAATATAATGATTAATTCCAATTAAGGAGCTACCCAAGTGGCAAATTTAAGTAATTTAGAACCGCAAGTTGTCTGGAATATTTTTGAACAAATGTGTGCTAACCCACGCCCTTCAAAGCATGAAGAGAAAGTCTCTGCGTGGATCCAGCAATTAGCCAAAGATCATAATATCGAATGCAAAGAAGATAAAGTCGGCAACCTGTTCCTACGTAAAGCTGCAACTGCAGGTATGGAAGACCGTAAAGGTGTCGTACTGCAAGCACACATGGACATGGTTCCACAAAAAAATTCTGACACCGAGCACAACTTTATTACCGACCCTATCGATGCTTATGTTGACGGCGAATGGGTTACAGCCCGTGGTACAACATTAGGCGCTGATAATGGTATTGGTCTAGCGGCAAGTCTTGCTGTTATTTTTTCAGACAACATCGAACATGGTCCGCTTGAAGTACTTGTCACTATCGATGAAGAAGCAGGCATGACAGGCGCATTTGGTCTTGAAGCAGGTTGGTTAGAAGGTGATATCCTACTAAACACTGATTCAGAAGATGAAGGCGAAGTATACATGGGTTGTGCTGGCGGTATCGATACCACCGTATCTTTCCCAATTGAACGTGAAGATACACCGACAGATCACCAGACATTTGAAATATCTCTTTCTGGTCTAAGAGGCGGTCACTCAGGTGTTGATATTCACCTTGGTCGCGGTAATGCCAACAAATTACTGGCTCGTTTCTTAAAAGAAGCAGGCCGTGATATGGGCGTTCGCTTGGTTGAGATTAACGGTGGTTCACTACGTAACGCCATTCCACGTGAAGCTTTTGCAGTTATTACTGTTGCGCCGACGAAGCGTGAAGAATTTAAAGCATGTTTAGAATTCTTCGCCCAAGCAGTTAAAAAAGAGCTTATAGCGACAGAACCTGATTTTTCAATCTCATTGATTCCGGTTCCAAATGAACCAACAGTGATGACTCAAGATTGTCAGACTCGCCTTATTGCTGCATTGAACGGTGTATTCAATGGTGTAATGCGCATGAGTGACGAGATTGAAGGTGTCGTTGAAACATCATCTAATCTTGGTGTTATTCAATCACGCGGTAAAGCCGTCCATATTCAATGTTTGATCCGTTCTTTAGCAGACTCTTGCCGTCTTGATGCACAAGAAATGATCGCATCTGTATTTGAACTTGCGGGTGCCGACGTCACATTTAGTGGAGCTTACCCAGGCTGGAAACCAGATACGAGTTCACCAGTGATGCAAATCATGCGTGATGTATATGAAAAAGAATTTGGCTCAATTCCAAAAATCATGGTTATCCATGCAGGCCTAGAGTGTGGTTTATTCAAGACTTCATACCCGACAATGGACATGGCGTCATTTGGCCCAACGATCTGTTTCCCACATTCTCCAGACGAGAAAGTGAACATTGAAACAGTAGGTATGTTCTGGAAATACTTACTGGCGATCCTAAAAGCAATCCCAGCTAAATAAGTAACATCGCCTTATAGTGCTCAATTCTGTCACAATGAGCGCGCGGTCAATGATCATAAAGCCAAGTCTCGCACTTGGCTTTTTTGTGGCTAAAATACTAATATAACAGCAGCATAATGATACTAAAGTAACAACAGCATAATGCTACAACATCCGTTAATGGTGATCGCCTATGAATGAAATTCTCGAACTGCAAACCAATCAAGTGTCTTTTATCAGTGGCTTAATGGCTGGTTTTTCTTTATCGATCGCCGCGCAAATTTTGCGTAATCACCGTAAAAGTATTTATAGTACCATCACCCTATTGATGTTTACCCTGACATCTTTACTCTTTGTTGTCGCACTGTATATCGACGTGCGTTTAAGCATTGAAGTAGCGTCTATAACAACCTTCTCCATACCAGTATTAGAAAAGATAAGTCAAATACGTGCGATTGGCACAGCATCAGCGAGTGCAGCCTTATTTTTGTTCATTATCGCTATTGGCATGCTGACTTGGTTACAAGGTAAAATGGCTGGTATATGCGGTACACTACTCGCCTTTATCGCGTTGTTGTTAGTTATCATCGCCAAATATAAAATTGATGCCATAGCACTTTTATTACATCCCTAATCAGACATTTAACTAGATTTACGCCGTGATGGTTTGTTCGCTTAGTCCTCCATGTATGTCCATTGAGGGATGACGCTAGGCTGTTATATTTGCTACAATTTAACAATATAAACGACCCTATTGAAAGAATAAGCGAGTGATGATGAAAAAAATACCCATTTTAATAATCAGCCTAGTCAGCTGCTTGTCGACATTTGCTGTTCAAGCCAATAGCGCAGATGACGCATGGGTCGCCTCTAAAGACGCGATGGGAGAAGCATGGGATAAAACCAAAGAAGCAACGAATAAAGCCATGGAAGCCGCGAGAGGTAAAACCGACGAGCTATTAGAAAATAGTGCGGATAACAGCGATGAATGGTTCGAGTCCATAAAGCAAGGGGCTGAATCTGGCTGGGATACAACCAAACAAAAAGTAAAAGAGTTGCAAAAAGAATTAGATGAAGCCAATAAATCAACGTCGGAAGATGAAAAAGAGCAAAAACCAACTACACCAGAAGCAGCGCCGATTGATAACGCTATTCCTGAATGGCAAAAAGCTTAGCACCAACGAGTTAGCACTAAGCTTTATTCAGCAAGACATTAGTTTCAAGACAAGAGCCTTCAAGACATCAACCTGCAAAATAAGTGAATAACAGCTTAACGGTTAAATACCGCTGCCACCCACTTCATCACTTTCTTCATGTAAACCACATTCACGCTTTAGACCAAAGAAGCGTGTTTCTTCTTCCGTCATGCCTGCTTGCAGTGGTCGTGATGTATGTACATCACCAACAGATACATAATTTTGCTCCCACAACGGATGATAATTTAAACCGTTGTCTTGCAAATAATAATGAATTTCTTTGTTGGTCCAATCAATAATAGGCAAAAATTTAAAACAGCCATTTTGAATAGACAATACCGGTAATGCTCCGCGACTTGATGACTGACTGCGACGTAAACCAGAGAACCACACTTGCGCACCTAATTCTTTTAGCGCACGTTTCATTGGTTCAACTTTATTAAGCACATTGTATTGAGTAATTCCCTCGACACCCTGTTCCCATAATTTACCATAGCGCGACTCCTGCCAAGCTGCAGACTGTGGCGCAGTATATATCTGTAAATTAAGGTTTAGCTGCTCTGTTAATTCATCAATAAACTGATATGTCTCGGGAAACAAGTGCCCGGTATCGGTTAAAATAACCGGAATATCAGCTTTAAACTGTGTTAATAAATGCAAGCAAACTGCCGCTTGGATGCCAAAACTCGATGATAATACTAATTTGTCACCTAATTCTGTCACTGCCCAATCGACACGCTGCTGCGCTGTCATTTCCTCTAGCTGAGCATTAACCACTGTTAAAGCCGCTCTCTGACTAGCCTTATCTAACGTTAATAATTCATCTAGGTTCAATTTAGCCATGGAAATCTCTCGACGCAATAATTACAGGTTGAATCACTTCACTACGCACCACAAAATCACCAAAGCGCTCATCTGCTAAGCCATTGCTTGCCCATTCAGCAATCAGAGTATCAAGTATTGATAAAATTTCAGCTTCACCAATATTCTCACGGTACATCTTGTTTAAACGCATGCCGTTATTCTTCGCGCCCAAATACATATTGTATTTACCAGGACCTTTACCAACAAAGCCAACTTCCGCTAGGAATGGACGACCGCAACCGTTTGGACACCCCGTCATACGCATAACAAAGTGTTCATCTGGAATACCGTGTTTTGCTAACAGGCCTTCAACTTTAGTCACTAATGATGGCAAATAACGCTCGGCTTCAGCCATTGCTAACGCACATGTCGGTAAGGCAACACACGCCATCGAGTTTAGACGTTGCTGGCTTAACTCATCAGAGTACAAACCATATAAACGTGCAAGACGCTCTATTTGTTCTTTATCTTGCTCTGCGACACCAGCAATAATTAAGTTTTGGTTCGCTGTCATTCTAAAATCACCTTGGTGGATCTTAGCTATTTCAACTAACCCTGTTTTAATCGGATGGGTCTCGGTATCAACAATACGGCCATTCTCAATAAACAGCGTTAAATGCCATTTATTATCTACACCTTTTATCCAACCAAAACGATCACCACGTGTAGTGAACACTATGGCTTTTGGAACTTCAAATTTAATACCTGAACGTAGTTCGACTTCTGCACGGAATTTATCAACGCCGTTATCTTCTAGCGTATATTTCAAACGTGCACGTTTACGATCTGTTCGGCAACCCCAGTCACGTTGTACAGTTAACACCGCCTTCGCGACTTCAACTGCATCTTCAGGTTTAACAAAACCTAAATCATCCGCTAAACGTGGGAAAGTATTCACATCACCATGAGTCGTCCCCATACCGCCGCCAACTAACACATTAAAACCAGCTAATTTACCGTTATCACCCACAGCAACAAAATTTAAATCATTAGCATGAATATCAACGTCGTTATGCGGTGGGATAGCCACGGCGATCTTAAATTTACGCGGTAAGTAAGTCGGACCATACATAGGCTCAACTTCATTACTGGTGACTTTCTCACCGTCTAACCATAATTCAGCATAGGCATTAGTGTTCGGCAATAAATCATCACTTAAACGAATGGCCCAAGCGTAAGCCTCTTGATGTAATTCAGATTCAACCGGATTCGGCGTACACATCACATTACGGTTTACATCACCACAAGCAGCAATCGAATCAAGGTTAACCGAGCCTAATGCTTGAATCAGTGGTTTCACCTGTGGCTTTAAAATACCGTGATACTGAAACGTTTGACGCGTCGTTAAACGAATGCTGCCATAAATTGTTAAGTCACTAGCAATGCGATCTATTTCTAACCACTGCTGCGGTGTACAAATACCACCGGGAACACGCGCTCGTAGCATAAAACTATGGCGAGGTTCTAATTTTTGTTTCTGACGCTCTGCGCGGATATCACGATCATCTTGCTGATAGAAACCATGGAATTTAGTCAATTGCATATCATCATCTGACAGTCCGCCAGTGATTTGATCTGCAAGACCTTCAGCAATAGTACCGCGTAAAAGATTACTTTCCGTTTTAATGCGTTCGTTAACCGCTAATTTAATGTCGCTCATCAGTAAACATCCCTCTGATAACGTTTATTTCGACGTAGTTCCGCAACATACTCTTCTGCTTCACTACGCGCTAATTTACCTTGTTCTGCTACAATGTCGATTAATGCTTCATTCACATCTTTCGCCATTCTATCGCCGTCACCACAAACATAAACATGAGCGCCTTGCTCTAACCAAGCATACAATTCAGCTGCATTTTCACGTAAGCGATCTTGTACATAAATCTTTTCAGCTTGATCGCGTGAGAACGCCACATCCATTTTAGTTAATAGACCTGACTTTAAATAATTCTGCCATTCTGTTTGATACAAGAAGTCATCAGTAAAATGTTGGTTACCAAAGAACAACCAGTTATTACCGGTTGCTTCACGTACATCACGTTCCTGCACAAAAGCGCGGAATGGTGCGATGCCGGTACCAGGGCCAACCATGATCACTGGTGTTTCATCATTACTCGGCAGGCGGAAGTTATCGTTATGTTCAACAAACACCTCAACTTCAGCGCCTTCTTCAAGGCGTTGTAGGAACCCTGAAGCACCACCAATACGTTGTTCGCCGCTTTGCTGATAATCAACAACAGCAACAGTGAGATGCACCTCGCCTTCCGCCTCGTTAGGACTTGATGCAATTGAATAGAGGCGTGGTGTTAACTTACGTAAGCCAGCAAGTAGCTGCGTGGCCGTTAATTTTGCTTTCTTTTCATCAATAACGTCTAAGATTTGACGACCATAACAATAATTACGTAACGCTGTTTTATCATCGAGTAGCTTAGTTAATTTCTTCGAACCCGATATCTCAGCATATGCTTGAATGAAGCTCGGGTAGCTCTGAGTGAGTTCAAAACTATTAATCAGCGCATCGCGTAAACTTGGTGTGCTGTTAGCAACGGTGACCGTTTGCGCTCCATCTAGCTCTAATTGATCTAGGATTGAATCAACAAGTATTGGATCATTCTTAAACCAAATGCCTAACGCATCACCCGCCTGATAACTAATACCAGAATCTTCTAACGCGATTTCAAAATGACGAATATCTTTACTTGAAAAACGCCCGGTTATCTTTTGATTCACGAGCAGTTCTGTTTTAAATGGGTTCTTTTTAGAATACGTATTAGCAACGTGATTTGACGCCATCGCAGCAATTGGTGCTGCAGCCGTAGTCGCTTCTTTCAACGTTGCTTTAATTGCTGCGAGAGCCTGCTCGATCCACGCTGCCACAGCATCATCATAATCAACATCGCAGTCAGCTCGCGCAACCACAGCTTCTGCGCCTAAGGCAGCTAAACGATCATCAAACTCTAAACCGGTTTGGCAATAAAACTCATAACTTGAATCACCTAGGGCACAAACACTGTATTTCAATGTTGGTACTTTAGGCGCTTTTTTAGACGCTAAAAATTCATGGAAGGTAATCGCATCATCAGGTGCTTCACCTTCACCATTGGTACTTGCGACAATGAGCAAGTGTGATTCTGCTTTCAATTCTTTGGCTTTATAATCAGCCATATTGAGCAGTCGAGCTGCAATGCCTTGTGCTTGAGCTTGTTCAAAAAGTTCTGTTGCAACACCTTTCGCATTACCGGTTTGTGAACCAAATAAAATAGTGACACGCTGGGCAGGCTGAGAAGCCACACCTTGAGCCTGAATTTGACTTCCAGATGCTTGGCTTATCCCTGCCAAATATCCACTTACCCACGCGGTTTGCGTTGGTGACAAATCATTAAGTGCCAATTGCAGTTTCGATAACTGCGGCTCACTCAACGGACTCGTCAATGATGATAGTTCCTTTAATAGCATATTACGGCTTCCACTGTGCTGAATTAAATTAAGATTAACGACTGTTAAGGATAACCACAAAGAATAAATAATGATTTTTTATTCCATTTTGTTATAAGCAAAAAAGTTGGCTAGCGTATATATAACAAATAAACCACTAATAATATTAACATTAGCGGTACCAAGCATTAACATTAGTAGTTCAATTCATCGGCGTTACATGGCAAAATAGTGGCCTCACAAAACCATTATCAGGATGACAAAATGGCGACTTACTTACTCACAGAATTGAATGCACAAGGCGTACTTACTTTAACGCTCAATCGCTTAGATAAGCTTAATGCATTTAACGGGGCCTTTTATACCGAATTAGCGCAGGCTTTTCGTCAAGCGGATGACAACCCAGAAGTACGTGTGGTGATATTACGCGGCTCAGAAAATTGCTTCTGTGCAGGTAATGACATGGCTGATTTCATGAATGGGATGGATTTTTCTAAAGACCAACCATTAGTGCAGTATATGTTGGCGCTATTACACTTTTCAAAACCTGTTATCGCCGCAGCAGCAGGCCCAGCAGTTGGTATCGGCACTACGATGCTGATGCATTGTGATCTAGTTTATCTTGCTGATAACACGGTATTACGTCTACCATTTACCGATCTTGCCGCGGTTCCTGAGTATGCCGCGAGTCTGATACTACCTCGTTTAGCAGGCCATCAACGCGCCGCTGAACTGATGTTACTCGCAGATAAATTTGATGCGCAAACCGCAGTAGAAATAGGCCTAGCCAATAAAGTACTGCCTGCAGATGAATTATTTGCCATGGCCGAAAAAAGTGCACTCAAACTAGCCGCAAAAGCACCAGCATCACTGCGTAACACCAAAAAATTAATGAAAGCTGAATTGATTAGTAAGATCGAACAAGTGATCGATGTTGAGCTTGAATATTTCTCCGATGCACTTAACAGCGAGGAATCAAAAGAAGCGGTCAGTGCCTTTATGCAAAAGCGTAAACCAGACTTCTCACGATTTAATTAATACTTAGATTCAAATGTTAAGTGCATAACCCAAGGCTACCCACTTATAGCTATTTAATGTTAATTAACTGAAATACGTGTAGCAACATTATTGATATACCGCAAAGTAGAACAGAAAATAGCGCTTTGTTTTCTGTTCTACTTTACCTATCGAAGCCCTCAGCGCATAATTGAACCTTATACATGTTTATATCTACAACGCGTTAGAATTTGTCTAAGCGAGTAGCAACGCACAACATGTGATGTTTATATTTGAAGTGGTAAAAATAATGATAACAAACAGTGATGGTTACATTCAGCTAATCCACTTTTTAGCAGATAACTTAGCTATTTTTGAAAACCATAGTCAGCAAACTGCGTCTACAACAGACACCATAGGTGATATTTTTTCTGAACATATCGCCAATAATACAATGATGGTGTGTAATCAACATCACCAGCTTACTGAAAAACACCGTTTTATCGTGATCAGAGAGATCGATGCAATTGTCAGTGATTTAGAAGAAGTATTATCAAGTGCTTGGGATATCTCACCGAGTAATGAGCAGATGGTATTTATCGAAGAATTTGTTGGTTTAATGAAAAATTTATTTGATAGTGAATTAGCTAAATTAGCATAAGCGCTAGCTTAAAATAATGAATTAAAACAAAATAAAAAGCCAGCTCACATGAGCTGGCTTTTTTATGCGTTTAAAAGCGAGATTATGCTTTTAAACAACGTTCACCACGAGCAATACCACAAACACCACTTCGAACAACTTCTACAATTTCAGTGCTCGATGCTAATGTTTGAATAAAGGCATCAAGCTTATCGCTATCGCCCGCAAGTTGTACTGTATATAAAGAATCAGTGATATCAACGATTTGGCCACGGAAAATATCCGATGTACGCTTTACTTCTGCACGTACAAAACCAGCTGCTTTAACTTTAATTAGTAACAGCTCACGCTCAATGTGTGGACCTTCTGTAAGATCGCTCACCTTAAGGACATCAATCAGCTTGTTTAATTGCTTCATGATCTGTTCCACTACCGCACGGTCACCGTTAGTAACCAACGTTAAACGCGAAAGCGTTTCATCATCAGTCGTCGATACAGTCAACGATTCAATGTTATAACCACGTTGTGAGAACAAACCAACGATACGTGATAACGCACCTGATTCATTTTCTGTTAATACTGAAATTATACGTCTCATGATGTGGTTTTCTCCGTCTTACTAAGGTACATATCATCCATTGCGCCATATTTGATTTGCATCGGATACACATGTTCTTCAGGATCAATAATGATATCCATGAATACAACACGGTGTTTATTTTCTTCCGAGAAACACTCAGCAAAAGCTTTATCAAGATCTTCAGGTTTACTCACCTGAATACCAACGTGATGATACGCTTCAGCCAATTTAACAAAGTCTGGCATAGACTCCATATAAGAATGAGAATGACGGCCATCATAGAACATTTTCTGCCACTGCTTAACCATGCCTAATGCACCGTTATTCAGGGTAATAATCTTCACTGCAATACCATACTGTAGACAAGTAGATAGCTCTTGAATATTCATTTGAATAGAACCGTCACCAGAAATACAACACACCACTTTTTCTGGGTTAGCAATTTTAGCTCCCATTGCAGCAGGGAAACCAAAGCCCATCGTGCCTAAACCACCAGAGTTAATCCACTGACGCGGTTTATCATATGGGTAATACAAGGCACCAAACATCTGATGCTGACCCACATCTGAGGCAATTATCGCTTTACCATCAGTATGTTTGTACAAGGCTTCAATTGCACCTTGCGGCTTAATTGATGTACCCGTTTCATAACTTAAGCATTGCTTAGTACGCCAGCTATCAATTTGTTTCCACCAAGCTGCACGCTCTTCTTCATTTGCGGTAACATCCAATTCTGCAATGATTTCAAGCATCTGCTCAACAACCACTTCGATAGAACCAACAATTGGAATATCAGCGTGTACAGTTTTAGAAATTGATGTTGGATCAATATCAACATGAATAATTTTTGCTTCAGGACAGAACTTATCAATCGCATTCGTTACACGGTCGTCGAAACGAGCGCCTAAGCAAATAATAAGGTCTGAGTTATGCATCGTTTTATTTGCTTCAAACGTACCGTGCATACCTAACATGCCAACATTTTGTGGATGTGTACCAGGGAAAATGCCCAGTCCCATCAATGTATTTGTTACTGGTAGGTTTAATTGCTCAGCAAATTTCAATACTTGTGCTTCAGCGTTAGCGATAACTGCGCCACCACCAACATAAAGTACTGGTTTTTTAGCTGTTGAAATCGCTTTAACCGCTTTACGTACTTGGCCTTTATGACCCGATTTAACGGGGTTATATGAACGCATTGATACGTTCTCAGGATATTGGTACGGAAATTTAGCTAACGGATTTTGCGTATCTTTTGGTAAATCAATTACCACAGGTCCAGGGCGACCCGTTGACGCGATATAAAACGCTTTTTTAATAGCATCAGGGATGTCAGCAGCTGTTTTACATAAGAAACTGTGTTTTACGATTGGGCGAGATACGCCCATCATGTCCGTTTCCTGGAATGCATCGTTACCGATCATTGATGTAGGAACCTGACCAGATAACACAACCAGCGGGATAGAATCCATATACGCTGTTGCAATACCAGTAATACAGTTTGTCGCACCAGGTCCCGATGTAACGAGGACGGTACCAACTTTCCCTGTCGAACGTGCATAGCCATCTGCAGCATGTACTGCAGCTTGCTCATGACGTACTAAAAAATGTTCAATTTGACTTGATTCGAATAACGCATCATAAATATCAAGAACAGAGCCACCAGGATAACCGAAGATATGCTCAATACCCTCATCTTCCAGTGAGCGGATTACCATTTCGGCACCAGACAACATTTCCATAAGCAGGCCCTCCCGGCCCATTTCCTAATTCTAGTTTGACAACTGCTCACACCGTAACAAATCCGTTACAAATTTGAACTTCCCATTGAATTAGATTTAACTTTATTTTTATTGGTTTATTTACTGAAATTAACAAAATAAAATCATCTTTAAAAGGGATATGAGAAATTAAATATTAAAAAATTTCATTATCGTCACTTACAACGATATATTTCAACCTTAAATATGATAAAAAAAACGAACAGCAACCTGATAAGGCGTTGATTTAAAGTGGAAAAGATTATTTTGAAGAATGTTTTCGAAGTAATTAACACAGTTATTTTAAAATGTTCTATTTAATGAATCATCAAGTAACCAAACATATTTATGCTGATGGTCGCTCGATACTCTCCATTTTCGGATTTTCCTTACGACTTGCTAGCCACATATTTAGCGTCGGTAACGACATCGGCTTTGCATACCAGTAACCTTGTACTTTATAACATCCCAGCTTTAACAAAAACTCAGCTTGCTCTCGCTGTTCAATACCCTCGCCAAGTAATTCGAGTTTCAATGCATCCCCCATCGCACAGATACCTTTGACAATATTCTGACTGCGTTCAGAGTCAACGACGCCTTCAATAAAACTACGATCAAGCTTGATCCCATAGAATTGAAATTTGTGCAGATAACTGAAAGATGAATAACCAGTGCCAAAATCATCAATCCATAACTTAATACCTAAATTATTTAACTCGCGTAAAACCAGTAAGTTATCATTGTCGGCATTCATCAAGGTAGTTTCTGTAATTTCAAAGTGGATTTGAGCAGGTACTAACGAATAATGCGCTAAGATGGCACGTACGTTCTGTACAAAGCCGTGATCGGCAAGTTGCAGTGGCGCGATATTGATCGCAATGAAATACTCCGGGTTATTGAGCTGTAATAACGATAAGTCGCTACACACTTGTTTTATTATCCATTGCCCCATAGGAACAATAAGACCAGTCTGCTCTGCGACGGGAATAAAATCATCAGGTGGGACTAAACCACGTACTGGGTGATTCCAACGAATGAGCGCTTCAAAACCTAATTCTTTTCCTGTTGATGTATCAATCACGGGTTGATAATAAATTTCGAATTCACCATTGATAATCGCCTGATTAAGCTCTTGTTCAAGGTGAACTCGGTATTCCAGTTCTAGCATGTATTCGGGTTTAAAAAAAGCGACACCATGTTTGCCAGACTCTTTCACTTTATACATTGCCATATCAGCTTTTTTCAATAACGAATCGCTGCATGTGCCATGCTCAGGGCTAATACTAACGCCAATACTGACACCAACAGAGATACTTTCACCGGACAACTCTATTTTACGGCGGACATTTTTAAGCAGTTCATTCAAGATAGGAACGATATCGTCCGCATCTGATATTCCCATAATTAAAATAGCAAATTCATCCCCGCCAATACGAAAAACATCCGTGTCATACCGGCTCGGTTGTTGAGAATATTCTAAGGACTGTTTAATGCGCTGAGCGATGATGGCAATAACTTGATCTCCCACATTATGACCTAAGGTATCATTAACATTTTTAAGATCGTCCAGATCCAAAATACACAATGCTGTTTTACCCTTTCCTTTAGTCATTTTGCTATCAAGTATTTCTAAAAATTTAAATCGATTAGCGAGCCCAGTACCATTATCTAAATATACCGATAGGTCCAGCTCCACAAGTCGTGCTTGTAAACGCGATAGTTCTAAATTAGTTTTGAGAATATCTCGCCTATACTGACTGGCTTTATAAATGCAAATCATACCGAAAATGCTGATAATCGTAGTCGCGATAACAGAGCTTGGCGTTAAGATGAAAGCATGGCGTAATTCCAATAGAAACAACCAGATAGAATCACTAGAAAAAGCCAGAAAATAGACCGCAGAAAACAACATTAATGAACCTGCAGCAATCATTAATATCAGCATTATTTTACGCCATTGACGTGACGAACGAGTATGATTGAGTTTGTCCATAATTAGCACCATCCATTGTGACCAATCTGCCTATCCCTATTTATGTAATATTAGTGTAGATAAATGACAATGGCTTGAATATTTTACGGTGCTTAGGAATAAATAGAAGAAAGTACGAGGGTAATAAAAAACACTCAGTCATAAATGTGAGCCAGACATAATAATCCCGCTGTCAGTCACATAAATACTGCGCAACGGGATTGAAAACATTAAATAAACATTTTAATGTTTTATGTTTTTTCCTTTTTTAACAGTGCTATACATACTTTCGATCAAGCTGCTATAGCGCTGTTGAATAACCTTACGCTTTAGCTTAAGCGTGGGTGTTAGTTCACCTTTCTCATTAGTAAACGGTGATGCCATTAACTTAAATTTCTTCACTTGCTCAAATTTAGCTAACTCTTTTTGCATCTCTTTAACACGCTCGTCCAGTAACTCGACAATCTTAGTGTGTTTAAGTAATTCAACGTATGATTCATACTTTAAATTAAGACTTTTAGCGTGTTCTTCAATCGCTTCTTGCGCAGGTACAATCAAAGCAGATGCATATTTTCTCGCATCCGCAAATACCGCGACCTGTTCAATGAAACGATCACGACCTAACGTGCCTTCGATTAACTGCGGAGCAATATATTTACCACACTCCGTTTTCATTAAGTCTTTCAAGCGATCTGTAATATACAGGTAGCCATTTTCATCAATCGCCCCCGCATCACCCGTTTTCAGCCATTCACCATCGAATGTTTTTGCCGTTTCTTCAGGTTTATTAAAATAACCGCGCATCACAGTTGGGCTTTTAATTAAGATCTCGTTTTCAGCACCCAGCTTAACTTCAATGCCCGGTAATACCGAACCGATAGAGCCGAGTTTAAAGTCTTTTGAATAGCAGCTCACTGTCGCTACTGTTTCTGTCATGCCGTAACCATATTTTAAATGGATACCAATTGCTTGGAAGAATAAGTTAACTTCGTCATCAAGCTTGGCACCAGAACACGGGAAAAAACGTACTTTGCCACCAAACACCGCGCGTAATTTAGTAAATACCAATTTATCGGCAATCATATGCTGTAGCTTTAATAATGGTGAAACAGACGTACCCGCTTGCTGTGCAGCAAAGCGTTTTTTACCCACAGCGATAGACCAATGAAATAGTTTTTTGCGTGATTCAGGGGCATTTTCAACTTTGTTCATCATCGTAGTATGGATTTTTTCATACAAACGAGGCACAGCACACATGACTGTAGGCTGAGTATCTGTCAATGCTTTTTGAATACGAGCAGGATCTTTAAGGTAGGTATTTTCAGCACCCCAAAACAAGGCGTTAAATGTCCAAATACGCTCAAACACATGGCTTAATGGTAAGAACGCTAACGACACATCCGTTTCTTCTAAACGTGTTTCAGGTTCATTTAATGCTAAAGCCGCTTGAATATTCGCGTAATCTAGCATCACACCTTTAGGCTCTCCAGTGGTACCTGAAGTATAAATCAAGGTAACGAGATCATCTGCTTTAGCGTGTTCGATACGATGTGTTAGCGCCAGCGATGATGAACCACCAGGGATGAAATCTAATAAATCGGCATAAGCAACAACACGTGGATCATCAGGTAATTTCACTGTCGAAGATAATACAATTAATGATTGCAGCGTTTCACACTTATCTAGTAAAGGTAAGGCGAGTTTCAATTCTGCTTTATCACCAATAAACATGCAGGTCATCTTGGCATCATTAATGATGTATTCAGCTTGCGATGATGTGCTGCTTGGATAAAGTGGTACAGATACGGCGCGACATTGCTGTAGGGCGAGATCGGCAATCGTCCATTCAGGTAAGTTATTTGCCCAAATCCCCACTGTCTCTTGAACTTTTAGTCCGCGGTTAAGTAAGTTATTAGCGAGACCTTCAATACGCTCGCCCATCTGTGTCCAGCTGATGCAATCCCAGCCAGTTTTTGTTTTACTTTTTAGGGCCGTTTTGTCTTGATACTTTTCGATCCTATCAAGGATCTGATTTACGAAATGCTGGCTCATGTTTATTTCTCATGTTAATTCGGGCGCAAACTCAATTCGGCTTACAGATGTAAGCCAAGGAGGGTATCCTGTAAAATTTCATTTGTAAAATAAATGAAGATTTTATAACCTATTTCACACTCAAAAAGCCAATAATAGTGTCATTTACATTGATAACTGCAGCTTATCGCTACAATTAATAACATATTTAGTCGTTATGGTAGTGAAATACATAACGAATTGCGTGTTATGTACATAGTCAAATTACTCACCCAATAACGTACTAATGGCTAGCCAAATGCAACCAGTGATCTAATGGCTCATCACGGGTATTTTCAACCAAGGAAATATCAATTCCCATCTCGGTTAATTCTTTTAATGTTAAATCGTCAGCAAGCTCAACCATCTCACCACTTTCATTTTTAAATAACATACTTCACCTCTCTATAAAAAGTCTATTTTAAGTGTGGCATAGATCAACAAAAGGTCTAATTTTACATTGCAATAAAAGGAGGCTAACAATTATCCCTGCGACAGGAAACAAATAACCCAGCCCATTTAAACTCACGATATCAATAATCACCACTTGCAGAGGTATAAATTAATTGACAAAAAACAACCAAGCCTGTAATGATTAAGGCATAAAATTAATTTATACATATAGACGGCTAAAACGCGTCTATATAACGGCAATTGAAGGATTCATAATGTCAGACCAGGTTATTATTTTTGATACGACCTTAAGGGATGGAGAGCAAGCATTATCTGCGAGCTTAACCGTAAAAGAAAAATTACAAATCGCCTTTGCGCTGGAGCGTTTAGGTGTTGATGTAATGGAAGTTGGTTTTCCAATTTCATCACCTGGTGATTTCGAATCAGTGCAGACCATCGCACGCAACATTAAAAACAGTCGTGTTTGCGCACTTTCTCGCGCACTAGAAAAAGACATTGATGCAGCAGGCGAAGCGCTTTCCGTTGCGAAAGACTTCCGTATTCATACCTTTATTTCAACATCAGACATTCACGTCCAAAGTAAATTAAAACGTAGCTTTGATGATGTATTAGAAATGGGGCGTCACGCAATTAAACATGCGCGCAAATATACTGACGATGTTGAGTTTTCTTGTGAAGATGCAGGCCGAACGCCTATCGATAATCTTTGTCGTATGGTTGAAGAAGCAATTAAAGCAGGCGCGACAACAATTAATATCCCTGATACCGTTGGTTATACAGTGCCATCGCAATTCGGCGGTATCATTACAGACCTGTTCAATCGAGTGCCCAATATCGATCAAGCAGTGATCTCAGTACATTGTCATGATGACCTTGGCTTATCCGTGGCAAACTCGATTGCAGCAGTGCAACAAGGCGCACGCCAAATCGAATGTACTATCAATGGTATTGGCGAGCGTGCAGGTAACTGTTCATTAGAAGAAATAGCCATGATCTTGCATACACGCCACGATCTATTAGGTAAAACCACGAATATCAATCCACAAGAAATCTACCGTACTAGCCAACTGGTTAGCCAGTTATGCAACATGCCAGTACAGAGCAATAAAGCCATTGTCGGTGGTAATGCATTTTCACATTCATCAGGTATCCACCAAGATGGTATGTTGAAAGCGAAAAATACCTACGAAATCATGACTCCTGAAAGCATAGGTTTAACACAAAATAAATTAAACCTAACATCACGCTCAGGTCGTCACGTGATCAAACATCGCATGGCTGAACTCGGTTATAGCGACACTGATTATAGCCTGGATGAGTTATATGAAAGCTTCTTGCAATTGGCAGACAAGAAAGGTCAAGTTTTTGATTACGACTTAGAGGCTCTAGTCTTCTTTAACAATTTGCATGAAGATGAAGAACACTTTAAATTAGATTACCTCAGTGTTCAGTCTGGTTCAGGTGTCACAGCAACTGCTACAATTTGCCTCACATCAAAATTAGTAACCAGCGATGAAACAAAATCAACGACTGAAGCGGCAATTGGTAATGGTCCTGTTGATGCCGTATACAAATGTTTAAGCCGTATTTCTGGCTTTGATATCGATATTGCCGATTACCACATCACCGCAAAAGGTGAAGGTAAAGACGCATTGGGTCAAGTTGATATCGTTGCAACATACGAAGGTCGTAAATTTCACGGCATCGGTCTAGCAACAGATATCATTGAATCTTCTGCGCTGGCTTATATCCACGTAATGAATAATATCCATCGCGCAAATGCGGTAGAGCAACAAAAACTTAAAAAACAAAATCAATAATATAGAAAAGGCGGCTAAGGATGACTGTAACAAAACATAATATTGCTGTATTACCAGGTGATGGTATCGGTCCAGAAGTAATGGCGGAAGCAATTAAAGTACTTGCTGCTGTACAAAGTAAGTTTAATTTAGAATTAACTTATGACTTTAATGATGTAGGTGGTATTGCAATCGATAACCACGGTACACCATTACCAGCAAGCACACTGACAGCGTGTGAAAATTCAGATGCGATCTTATTCGGCTCTGTTGGCGGTCCAAAATGGGAAGGCCTACCACCACAAGAACAACCAGAACGTGGCGCACTATTACCATTACGCGGTCACTTCAAACTATTTTGTAACCTACGTCCAGCGAAGATCTATGCTGGTCTAGAAAAGTTCTCACCACTGCGTGCAGACATCTCAAATAATGGTTTTGACGTTGTTGTAGTACGTGAGCTAACTGGCGGCATCTATTTTGGCCTACCAAAAGGTAACAAAGGCGAAGGCGCTGAAGAAACAGGTTTTGATACCATGCTTTATAGCCGTGCAGAAGTTGATCGTATCGCACGCATCGCTTTTGAAGCGGCTAAATTACGTGGCAACAAAGTAACGTCTGTTGATAAAGCAAACGTACTAGCAACATCAGTGTTATGGCGTAAAGTGGTACTTGAAGTAGCACAAGATTACCCTGAAATAGAACTTGAGCACATCTATGTAGATAATGCAGCAATGCAGTTAATCAAAGATCCATCGCAATTTGACGTACTACTGTGCGGTAACTTATTCGGCGATATCATCTCTGATGAATGTGCAATGATCACAGGCTCTATGGGCATGTTACCGTCGGCAAGCATGAACGATTCTGACTTTGGTTTATACGAACCAGCAGGTGGTTCAGCACCAGATATTGCTGGTAAAGGCATTGCTAATCCAATTGCACAGATCTTATCTGCAGCAATGATGCTGCGTTATTCACTAAAACAAGAAGACGCTGCACAAGCAATTGAGCAAGCGGTTTCATTTGTACTTGAAGAAGGCTATGCAACTGGCGATCTGCACAGTGACAGCAATACTAAACCAGTACAAAGCACGGCACAGATGGGTGATCTAATTGCCGCTAAAGTTGGCGCTTAATTAATCCTAAATAAGTCATGCGGCTAAACTTATTTAAGTCGCACTTATCTAAGTTGTGTCTATGTAAGTGGTATAAATAAAAAAGGCCGAAAGTGAATTTCACTTTCGGCCTTTTTTGTCTGTTGATTATCGACTTATCATCAAGCAACTTAAGCCTCTAGAATAACCTCAGTCACAACAAGTTAAGTCAACAGCCAGCTTACGTTAAACTGGTAAACTCGACACCGATTTGATAGTGCTCGCCATCATTATCGACACGAGTAACCTTCGCTTCGGCTTGCAGTGGCGGAACTCTGGTATCGCCTGTCGGTAGAAAAATACTCACGTTATCGTTTAATGAAAAGTAACTTTCAGGTACATCGAGTGACATGCCGCTCGCACTTAAATCACGACAGATAGCGGTAATATTACGCTCTTCATCCGTCACCTGCACCGGAGAGTCGATCAACATTCGGTGATAACTACGTCGTTCCAAATTAGCTTTTAGCACATCAATATCCCTCTTATTGCCGTCGTTCTTACATGCTCAGCAAGCCTTTATTCATACCGAGCAAACCTGTAACCATAATGAATAAATACTTCACTATACCGAGTAAATGATTCACATATTTAAATGATGATTTTCTATATTTTAGTATAGTCATCATTTATTCAGCAGGGACGGCCTAAGGTCAATAATGCGATCTAAACGACTCTTTCACCGTCATTTTATTCGCAATCCAACATACCTTTATCAACAATAAAGTCGATAATTTGTTGCAAGCCTATTTGTTTTTTCATATTAGCAAATACATAAGGCTTATCACCACGCATACGTTTAGTGTCTTGCTCCATCACTTCGAGCGATGCACCAACATACGGGGCTAAATCAATTTTATTAATGATGAGTAAATCGGAGCGAGTAATACCAGGGCCGCCTTTACGCGGGATCTTTTCACCTTCCGCAACATCAATGACATAGATCGTTAGATCGGCTAATTCAGGGCTAAAGGTAGCACTTAAATTATCACCGCCACTTTCGACAAATACCACATCAAGCGTTTTGTGTAACTTAGCTAACTCTTCTACCGCCGCTAAATTCATTGATGCATCTTCACGGATCGCAGTATGAGGACAACCGCCCGTTTCAACACCAATAATGCGGTCGGCATCTAATGCGCCTGCACGAGTTAAGATTTTGGCATCTTCTTGAGTGTAAATATCATTGGTAACCACCGCGATATTGTAAGTATCGCGGATCGATTTACACAATACTTCTAATAACGCTGTTTTACCTGATCCTACTGGACCACCAACGCCAATACGTAATGGCTGTTTAAACTCTGTCATTTCAAATCCTTATGAGCGAAATAATCGCGTGTATTGATGTTCATGTCGGCAACTCGCCATCACTTGCGCGGGCGTAAAGCTGCCAATATTTTGATCGTCTGTAGCCAATGCTTGTTGCACCGCTGCGGGAATTAACTCAGCTAACTTCATTAATAATTGCTGACCATCACTTTGCCCTAATGGCACTAATTTAATGCCTACAACGATGGTATTTTCTAACCAGCTCCAAAGGTAACCACCAAGCGCTTTTTCCAATGGGATAGTCCACTGATTAATAGCTAAGGCAAACGCCGCCAACTGCGTGGTTTCAACCATTTTAGCCAGTTCGCTATCATCCAGAGATATACCTAACCTTGGCAATAACCGCACAAAAGCAAGACCACGCTGACGCTCTTCTAGGCGCATCTCTTTGGTTTCTCTGCTCGCGGCTAAATAATCACACCAGGTCTGCGCCTGTTGATAATCATCAACAGCTAAACAAGTTTGCAAACGGATAAGAATGGGCAGTTCAAGACTGGCTAAGCTTTCGGACATTTGTCCTGATAACCAGTTTTCAAGCGTCGCAACATCTGTTACCCAGCCTTTTTCAATCGCCCACTCAAGCCCTTGTGAATAGGTAAACCCACCCACAGGCAGCGATGGACTGATCAACTGATATAGCTTTAATTCAGCTAACATATTATCCATACTGATTGCCTATTCGTTGATATAAGAACTAATGATCATGCGCATGTTCATGTGGGTGCACATATTCTTCTTCACTACCATGCGAATGGCCACCAGTGGTACCACCATAGGCACCAGGTTCAGGTTGGAATGCAGCATCTTCAACAGTGACCTCTAAACCCAAACCAATAAGCATGTCATCTAAGACATGATCATGTTGAAATCGGCACCAGCCAGCTTCAACCTGCAGAGGCACATGACGGTTACCCAAGTGATAACAACCACGAGCGAATAAGGTCGGATCATCACAACGTGCGGTTGAAACACGCTCTTTAGCAGCGATAACTTGCACAATAAAATTATCATCCGTGGCCAACTGCGTGCCATGCTCTAACAACTGACCTCGAGGTAAAAACAACCCCGCATCACGACCATCTTCAAGTTCGACTTTAAGACGACTTTTAGTGCGCTGTAACATGGTTAAACATACATAAGCATCAATATTCTTGGTCGTTTCAGTTAATATTTGCGTTAACTTAATCATTCATATTCCTTTATTATCAAAACTACGTAGACCAGATCCTTGGCGCATCAGGTGTACATCCAAGCCAATATTCTCTTACTGCAGACCAGATTTGCATAAAACTCGCCATCATAGGTTCGGTATGCTGCCCTAACGCCCGAACAACCAATAAACCTTCTAGCTCACTGGTACCGAGCAATACTGCCTCACCGAAACGGCTTTGTTGTTCATCTATGATCTGATTAATCCGCTCAACTAAGGCATCATCAATAGGACTAATATATAAACTGCCCGTCATCGGATAACCACGTAACGCGGCGGCGCACTCTAACTGGGTTTTACTTTGTAATCGTAGGTTTTCAGCCAGCAATAATTTACCGTCACGAAAGATATGTGTTTGACCTAATATCTGCCCATGGGTAAATTCTTCGCCTAATACGGGACGGCCAAAACATTGCATTTCCCAACCGATAAATCGGGCGTTCCCTTCTAATTTAACCTCGGTAATAAGCTTCACTTGGGCGCCGGGGAAAAAGATATTTTCCATTGGTAACCACTCAAGAAATGCGCCATCAACAACCATTAATTCCTGAGATTGCCACGCGGTATCGCCGTTACTCCGATAAAACTTAGTCGCACCAGGTGTCGTTAACAAGGCATGTGATGCAGCAGCGACCTGAATATCAAAGCGCAGTTGATCACCACCAACAACGCCTCCTGGCGGATGTAGCAGATAGGTATGACAAGTTCCGCCTTCTGGATAAAACGTTTTCTGTACCGCCAAAGGACCAACAAAAAGGCGTTCCAATAGACGGGTTTTACCGCCCTTCACACCATATTTAAGCTGGATTTCAGCGCGCCAGCCCTTATCACCGTCAGGGCGAGGAAAGCGAATAGTTGACGGCATATTCATCGAGTTAAGCTCCTAAAAAGGCAACTAATATTCCGCTGAGCCCCAGTGATGGACTTAACCATTTAGCACTTACTTTACGCCCTATCGCTGCACCCAAGGTTAATAAAACGGCGGCGCTGATTAACATGCCAGGTACAAACTGTACTAACTGCGCAGCAGGGGCTTCAACACCGTGCGCCCAACCATGGAACAGCACCATCACCACTGCCGCACTCGATAATAGATTCACCTTTGTCGCAACTTGCTGGCTTTGTTTCCAAACCGCTACCGCAACAATAAATACCGAGGCTAAAATTAAGCTTTCCATCCCCGTAATTAAGCCCGTTAACGCACCAAAACCAGTACCAATTAACATGGTTAATAACGCGCCAAGAATAATACTCACTTGCTGGCCTTTCATTTGCGCCGCTAAAAAGCCGACACCTAATAGCATGATCAAATGATCTAACCCCGTTAATGGATGCAATAAGCCATTGGCAAACGTACTCGTCATGAAAGTTTCAGCGCCGGTATGTGCCAGTGCTGAACCAGAAAACACCGTGGCTGATATTGCAGCTGCTCGCACAGCTAAAGACATGATTTTTTTTGAGGCTAGCGGCTTTGAAGATTGAGATTTAAACATTATTTTTTCCTTAAAATAATTTACAACAATATTGATACTGATAAATATAAAATAGTGGCGCGTTAAAACATAAGTAGCAACGTGCTAAAACATAAAATAACGCTGCGCCATCGGTAAAACAGTGGCAGGCTCACACACTAATAGTTCACCATTGGCGCGCACTTGATAGGTTTGTGAGTCCACTTCAATCGTTGGCTGCCAATCATTTAACACCATGTCAGACTTACTCAATTGACGGCAATCCTTAACGACACCAATCAAACTATTCAGCTGTAATTGTTCTGGGATACCGTCTTTTTTAGCTTGTTGAGAAATGAACAACATTGATGTGTTCTGCGAAGCACGGCCAAAACTACCAAACATAGGACGATAATGAACGGGTTGTGGTGTTGGGATCGAGGCATTCGGATCGCCCATTGGCGCTGACGCAATCATGCCGCCTTTAATAATGAGACTCGGTTTCACACCGAAAAATGCCGGTTTCCACAACACTAAATCCGCCAATTTACCCACAGAAACAGAACCGACTTCATGGCTCACACCATGAGTAATAGCAGGATTAATCGTGTATTTAGCCACATAGCGCTTAATTCGGAAGTTGTCATGGTGCGGCGGATCTTGTGGCAAGCTACCACGCTGTACTTTCATCTTATGAGCAGTTTGCCAAGTACGCGATATCACTTCGCCTACCCGTCCCATTGCTTGTGAGTCCGACGCGATCATAGAAAACGCCCCCAGGTCATGCAGAATATCTTCAGCAGCAATGGTTTCACGACGAATACGCGATTCAGCAAAAGCCACATCTTCGGCGATTGATGGGGATAAGTGATGACAAACCATCAACATATCTAAATGTTCATCAATCGTGTTAACCGTATAAGGTCGCGTAGGATTGGTTGATGACGGTAATACATTAGACTCACCGCAAGCGCGAATAATATCAGGAGCATGACCGCCACCAGCGCCTTCTGTATGGTAAGTATGAATAACGCGATCGCCAATGGCATCTAGCGTCGATTCGACAAAACCTGATTCATTCAAGGTATCGGTGTGGATAGCCACTTGCACATCGGTTTCATCTGCGACGGTTAAACAATTATCAATCGATGCGGGCGTTGTGCCCCAATCTTCATGCAGTTTTAGTCCAATTGCACCAGCAGCAACTTGTTCATGTAACGGAGCTGGAACACTGGCGTTACCCTTACCTAATAAACCAAAATTCATTGGGAAGTTATCGAGAGATTCCAACATGCGGTGAATGTTCCACGGCCCTGGTGTACAAGTTGTGGCATTTGTCCCGGTTGCTGGTCCCGTTCCGCCGCCAATCATAGTGGTAACACCGGAAGTCAGCGCTTCATCAATTTGCTGCGGACAGATAAAATGAATATGCGAATCAACGCCACCAGCAGTAATAATGGAGCCTTCTGCTGCGATGATCTCGGTACCTGGGCCAATAATGATATCAACGCCTGACTGCACGTCTGGATTACCGGCTTTACCGATAGCGATAATTCGGCCATTTTTAACGCCGATATCAGCCTTCACGATGCCCCAATGATCGAGGATAACCGCATTGGTGATCACTAAATCCGGAGTATACCGCGAGGTTAATTGGCTTTGACCTTGGCCATCACGAATAACCTTACCACCACCGAATTTAACTTCATCACCGTAGCGAGTATAGTCTCGCTCCACTTCTAACCACAATTCTGTATCTGCTAAACGTAATCTATCGCCAGTCGTCGGCCCAAACATTTCTGCGTATGCTTGCCTTGAAAGCTTTGCCATTTATTTACCCTCATCCTTGTCCGTCAAATTCTCCTGACTTTCCACACCATCAATGCTGCCCATGACCTTGCCCTGAAAACCATAAATCATGCGGTTACCACCAAAAGCAACTAACTCAACGGTTCGGCTTTGTCCCGGTTCAAACCGAATAGCAGTACCTGCGGCAATGTTAAGTCGAAAACCTAACGTTAGTTCACGCTCAAAAGTCAGGGCATCATTGGCTTCATAAAAATGGTAATGCGAACCAATCTGAATAGGGCGGTCGCCAACATTCGCGACACTCACCGACACCGTTGGCATCCCTGGATTTAAAGTTATGTGACCACTACCAGCTCTCATTTCACCGGGGATCATACCTGAGCTTGTTTGTGTTTTATTCACCATAACAACCCCTATATAATTGGTTCATGGACGGTGACAAGCTTGGTTCCATCCGGGAACATCGCTTCGACTTGCACATCTGAAATCATTTCAGGCACCCCTTCCATGACTTGCTCGGCTGTTAATACTGTGCGACCAAATGCCATTAGTTCTGCAACGGTACGACCATCACGGGCACCTTCCATAATGGCAGCACTAATCAAGGCTACCGACTCAGGATAATTCAACTTTAAGCCGCGAGCTAATCGACGCTCTGCTACTAAAGCCGCGGTAAACAATAACAATTTATCTTTCTCTCTCGGCGTTAATTCCATTTACGTCTCCGTTAAGTATTGATATCAATGCTTAAATATACTTTTTAGATTGTTTACACCACTGTGACACAAGCGTTAACAATTTAACACAACCTTTACACAGTTAGATATTCCTGAATAAGCTCATCTGTTAACGTTGCCATTTCACCATTGGCGACAGCACGGCCTCGATCTAATAAACAGAAGTTATCACCAACCTTTCTGGCAAACGGCAATTTCTGCTCGACCAACAACACGGTTAATCCCAATTCTTTATTTAATTTACGGATAATATCGCCAATCTCTTGCACGATATTCGGTTGAATACCCTCAGTCGGTTCATCTAGTATTAGTAATTCAGGATTAATCACCAACGCTCGGCCAATCGCTAATTGTTGTTGCTGACCACCAGACAAGTCGCCACCACGGCGATGTAACATTTCTTTTAATACTGGAAATAATTGATAAATGAATTCAGGGATCTTACGGTCACCTTTAGCGCGGATAGGTAAACCTATCTGTAGATTTTCTTCAACAGTGAGTGAAGAGAATATTTGTCGTCCTTGTGGTACATAACCCACCCCATGTCGAGCTCGACTTTCAGCACTCAGCGGCGTGATATCTTTACCTTGCAATACGATTGCACCACTTTTAACCGGTAACAGTCCCATCACACATTGCAGCAGGGTTGTTTTACCGACACCATTACGCCCCATTAACACCGTGCATTTTCCTTTGGGGATCTGCATATCAAGATCCCACAAAGTATGACTTTCGCCATAAAATTGATTCACACCTTTAATCGATAGCATCATGACTCTCCCAGGTAAACTTGTTTAACTTTGGCGTTATTTTGAATGTCAGCCATCGACCCTTCCGCCAATACACTGCCTTGGTGTAATACCGATACCGTACTTGCAATAGAACGGACAAAATCCATGTCATGCTCTACAACAACAACAGAATGCTGACCAGCCAGTGAATTCAATAATTCTGCAGTGCGATCCATTTCTTGATGTGTCATACCAGCCACGGGTTCATCAACTAATAACAGTTTTGGTTTTTGCATTAATAACATGCCAATTTCCAACCACTGCTTTTGGCCATGCGATAAACTGCCAGCATCCACTGCCGCTTGTTCTTGTAAACCGATTAGCACTAATACTCTTTCGATTTCATCGCACTGCTCACCAGTTAATTTGGCACGGAATACCGACCAAACACTGCGCGATCCCGCCATGGAAAGCTCTAAATTCTGCCATACAGATAAACATTCAAATACCGTGGGTTTCTGGAATTTACGGCCCACACCCGCATTGGCGATCTGCGCTTCATCCATCTTCAATAAATTAAGTTTTGAGCCTAACCAGACTTGCCCCGTATCAGGGCGGGTTTTACCGGTAATAATATCCATCATGGTGGTTTTACCCGCGCCATTAGGGCCGATAATGCAGCGTAACTCGCCTTCTTTGATGTATAAATTAAGGTCGTTAATGGCCTTAAAACCATCAAACGACACGGAGACGCCTTCCAAATACAGTAAGATATTATGACGCGTATCGAGCAATGGGTTATGTGGCGGTTGCAAAAATTTAAAGACCTGATCTCGGCGAGTAAGTTGACTCACATTGTCGCGGATCTGCGCTGTAATTGGCGCAGTAAAACCTTGCCATTCACGGTGCGCACTCTCGGGTACCTCTAGGTCAGTAAATTGCGATGTTAAAGCTGATGCAGTATTCACTTGCGCATTAATCTGATTAGAATTACTCATGATGCACTCTCCTTCGTCGCCAAGTCCTTATTACTGCTTGATTCCTTATTGTGGTTAGACTTCTTATTATGCTTAGATAGGTCAGTAAACCACCCTGTTACCCCTTTCGGTAAAAATAGCGTCGCTAATACAAATAAACTGCCTAATGCAAATAGCCACACTTCCGGTAATTCAATCGTGAACCAACTTTTGGCATAGTTAATTAATAGCGCACCAATAACCGCACCAAATAACGTCGCGCGACCGCCTAATGCCACCCAAACAACAATCTCAATTGAGTTAAGCGGCGAGAACTCTCCGGGATTAATTATGCCGACTTGTGGTACATACAGCGCACCTGCAATACCCGCAATCATTGCCGATAAAATAAAGATAGCCAATTTCACATTTGCCACGTTATAACCAATAAAGCGCACGCGCGGTTCGGCATCACGAATAGCGACAGCCACTTTACCTAATCGGCTTGAAACCACTTTACGACAAGTCAGGTAACCCAATATTAAGGCCACAACAGATGCCATAAATAAGCCGACCTTAGTGGTATCGGCTTGCAAGCTAAAGCCAAGGATATCTTTAAAATCGGTCAAGCCATTATTACCACCAAAGCCCATTTCATTACGGAAAAAAGCCAGCATTAAGGCAAACGTAAGCGCTTGTGTCATGATAGATAAATACACCCCAGATACACGCGATCGAAATGACAAAAATCCGAATACTAACGCCAGTGCTGCAGGCACTAATATTACCATCAAGCACGCGAACCAAAACATATCAAACCCTTGCCAGAACCACGGTAATTCTTGCCAATCTAAGAACACCATAAAATCGGGTAATTCTGGATTTCCATAAACCCCGCGATCACCAATTTGACGCATCAAGTACATGCCCATGGCATAACCACCCAAAGCAAAAAATGCTCCGTGGCCCAAGGTTAAAATACCTAAATAGCCCCACACCAAATCGACAGCCATCGCCAATAAGGCATAAGTCAAATATTTACCCAATAAGGAAATAGTATAAGTTTCGATATGTAAGAAATGACCTTGTGGTAATAATAAATTAAACGCGGGCACCACGATGAGTAGCGTCGTCAGTAACAGCATTAACAGCTGACCACCACGATCTGTTTTTAACATTGAATTTGCGAATAGCGATTGCAACATAGGTTATTCCTCCGCCGCACGGCCACGTTGTGGAAAGAGTCCACGAGGGCGTTTTTGAATAAATAGAATGATGAATACCAATACCAATATCTTCGCGAGAACCGCACCAGCCCAAGGTTCTAATAACTTATTAAATAAGCCTAAACTTAAGCCTGCAACCAAGGTTCCCCACAAGTTCCCAACGCCACCAAATACAACGACCATAAACGAATCAATGATATAACTCTGCCCCATATTAGGACCGACATTGGTTAACTGCGATAAGGCCACACCAGCAATACCAGCGACACCAGCACCAAGGCCAAACGTCATGGCATCGACCCATTCAGAACGCACACCCATAGCACGCGCCATTGAACGATTTTGCGATACCGCACGCACTTGCAGACCTAATGGTGTTTTCTTTAGTACAAAAATCAGAGCACAAAACACCAATAAGCAAAAAATAATGATATAGAGGCGGTTATAAGTCAGTGCCAGCATTGGGTTAAACTCCAACATGCCACTCATCCAATCCGGAGTGACTACAGAGCGGTTTAACGGTGAAAATACACTGCGAACCGTTTGCTGCAGAATAAGACTGATACCAAAAGTTGCGAGTAGCGTTTCCAATGGCCTGCCATAAAGAAAGCGAATAACCCCGCGTTCAATAGCAATGCCAACTAAACCAGAAACAATAAACGCTGCGGGAATAGATAACACTAACGACAGACCAATATTGTCCGGCATTAATTGCTGCATCACATAGGTTGTATAAGCGCCGAGCATAATCAGCTCACCGTGCGCCATGTTAATCACGCCCATCACACCAAAGGTGATCGCAAGACCCAAACCCGCTAACGCTAATACAGAACCGAGGCTCAAGCCAAAATACAAGGTTTCAAGTGTTGAATATACCTGTTGGCTTTGCGCGTAATTGTCTAATCCCCGCTCTGCAGCCTGCCTTAATTCATCATCTGATGTGTTATTCACGACAGTATCTAGTGCACTAAATGCTGTCGGCTCAATCGAGTCTGCTAATAAATTAATAGCGGCTAACAATGCTGTTTTATCTTCCGATGTCGCGACCGTACCAATAGCCAACGCCAATGTTAATAGGGTTTTATTTTTCTCAATATCTTCAGCGGCTAAACGCTGTCGTAATAACGTTTGAACCGCAGGATCAACATTCCCTAGCAAAGCTTGTATTGCTTGCTCACGCAACGCACCATCACTTGACGCTAAATCTAACTGAGCAATGCCTAAACGGATGCTTTTACGTAATTTATTATTCAGCGATACTTTTTTGAAATCACGTTTTTTGGCTATCAAAACCGTACCATTCCCCTCGTCCGTTTGTGCTGCAGTATCAGTAGCATCGCCACTGAACGAACGCGCTAATTTAATCGCCGATTGTCCTGTCGCATAATCTCGAATAAGGAATAAGGTCTTTTGTTTTTTATGATAGAAAATACGACCAGCAAGTAAATCATTGAATAACTGCTTTGCTTGAAACGGGTTTGGGTAGGCTTTTTGACTTAACCAATTTATCGCTGCAATTTTATGATCAAAGTTACGTTGAGAAAGCTGTATCTCAACATCTGAAAATGAATTAACCACCGCTGCAGCCCAACTCTTATTTACCGTACACAAGGTGAATAAAAATAGCAGAGTGCTAAAGCATAAGATCGATGATGATTTTGAGCGCCCTGATATCGAGGGGACAAGTGTTGATTGCACTGATGTTGATGATCGTACACGGGCATCTTTGTTCATAGCTTTCCCTGCCAATTTGGATAACTTACCATGCAAGATAACCAGCACTCATACTGCTTACCTTGCACTTGATAACGAATGAGTGGTTACTTAGACGACCCTGTACATTTCCCAGTCGTCACATTAAAACTGCCGCACGACAAGGGTGCTAACCAACTTGAATAAAGTGGTTTAGAGCTTGGTAGGTAATCAGACCAAGCATCGCCAGCGACAACGCCAGTGGTTTCCCATACTGTCTCAAACTGACCATCATCTTGAATTTCGCCTAACAACACAGGCTTCGTGATGTGATGATTTGGCATCATCGTCGCGTAGCCACCAGTTAAGTTCGGCACTGTCACACCAATAATTGCATCTTGAACAGCACCCGCGTCAGTAGAACCAGCTTTTTCAACCGCTTTCGCCCACATTTTGAAACCTATATAGCTGGCTTCCATTGGATCATTGGTGACACGATCTTCATCTTTGGTGAACTTCTGCCACTTCTCAATGAATTCATCATTCGCTTCTGTCTCAACACTCATGAAATAATTCCATGCAGCTAAGTGCCCAACCAAAGCGGAAGTATCCATTCCCGATAACTCTTCTTCCCCCACCGAAAATGCCACCACAGGAATATCTTCTGCAGACACACCTTGTGACGCGAGCTCTTTATAAAAGGGAACATTCGCGTCACCATTAATGGTAGAGACAACAGCAGTTTTCTTGCCTTTGGCGCCGAACTTCTTAATATCAGCAACAATTGACTGCCAATCTGAATGGCCGAACGGGGTGTAATTGACCATGATATCGCTGTCAGCGACGCCCTTAGATTTAAGGTATGCCGCTAAGATCTTATTGGTCGTACGTGGATAGACGTAATCAGTACCCGCTAAGACCCAGCGTTTTACATCCATGTCATTCATCAAGTAGTCAACCGCGGGAATTGCTTGTTGGTTCGGCGCTGCGCCAGTATAAAAAACGTTTTTAGAAGACTCTTCCCCCTCGTACTGCACAGGATAAAATAACAAACTATCAAGTTCTTCAAATACAGGTAGCATCGATTTACGCGATACCGATGTCCAACCACCGAATACCACATCAACCTTTTCTTTTTCAATTAACTCGCGAGCTTTTTCAGCAAACAGCGGCCAATTTGATGCAGGATCAACAACGACAGCCTCAAGCTGTTTACCTAAAATACCGCCTTGTTTATTTTGCTCCTCAATCATCATTAAAATAGTGTCTTTCAATGTTGTTTCACTGATCGCCATGGTGCCCGACAGTGAATGTAATACACCGACTTTAATACTGTCTTCAGCAGCAATCGAATTAAATGAAGCCATGCCTAATGTAAATGCTAGCGTTGTGGCGAGATGAGAGAATTTAGCTTTGTTAATTGTAACCATGATTTAACTTCCTTATTATGAACCTAGCCCTAAATAGGCAATCGTTATGCCATTTCATAATTAGCTTCATAATAAATATTAAAATTAGCTATAAAAACAAAGCTTTAAAACTGACTCTGAAGTTATGATATATAACCAAGTATCAAGAATATGAGTATTGTTGGTGCAAGCGCAAAGCAGATGCACCACTAAAGGGATAATTAATATGGAAGTTAAAATTAAAGTTTAGTTAACAATCCAACATGCCCTTATCAACGATAAAATCGATAATCTGTTGTAAACCAATCTGTTTTTTCATATTCGCAAACACATAAGGCTTATCGCCGCGCATGCGCTTAGTATCTTGCTCCATCACCGCAAGTGACGCACCAACATACGGCGCTAAATCAATCTTGTTAATCACCAGCAGATCGGAACGAGTAATACCTGGTCCACCTTTGCGCGGGATCTTCTCACCTTCGGCAACATCAATAACATAAATCGTTAAGTCTGCTAGCTCAGGGCTAAACGTGGCACTTAAATTATCACCGCCACTTTCAACAAATACCACATCGAGAGTTTTGTGTAGCTTGGCTAATTCCTCAACCGCAGCCAAGTTCATTGATGCGTCTTCACGGATAGCGGTATGTGGACACCCTCCCGTTTCAACGCCAATAATACGATCAGCATCCAAGGCTCCAGCGCGGGTTAAGATCTTCGCATCTTCTTGGGTATAAATATCATTGGTTACCACAGCAATGTTGTAAGTATCACGAATGCTTTTACATAAAACTTCTAATAATGCCGTTTTACCTGAGCCTACTGGACCGCCAACGCCGATGCGTAACGGTTGTTTAAATTCTGTCATTGTTTAAAATCCTTACGAGCGAAATAATCGCGTATATTGATGTTCATGTCGGCAGCTCGCCATCACTTGCGCTGGCGTAAAGCTGCCTATGTCTTGGTCTTTCGTTGCTAATGCTTGTTGCACAGCAGCAGGTATCAAGGCGGCTAATTTCATTAATAATTGCTGGCCATCACTTTGCCCTAGCGGCACTAACTTAATGCCAACCACGATATTATTTTCTAACCAACTCCAGAGATAACCCCCCAAGGCTTTCTCTAACGAAATAGCCCATTGATTAATTGCTAATGAAAACGCTGCAAGCTGCGTGGTTTCAACCATCTTCGCCAGTTCAGCATCGTCCAATGATATGCCTAACTTTGGCAGTAAGCGCACAAAGGCAAGTCCACGTTGACGCTCTTCTAAACGCATCTCTTTGGTTTCACGGCAGGCGGCTAAATAATCACACCAACCTTGCGCTTGCAGACGATCATGATTAGCCAAGCAGTCCTGTAAGCGAATCAAAATAGGTAATTCGAGACTGGCTAAACTTTCCGACATTTGCCCAGCTAACCAATTTTCTAGCGTAGCCACATTAGTGACCCAACCTTTTTCAATTGCCCACTCAAGCCCTTGTGAGTAGGTAAATCCGCCGACAGGGAGCGATGGACTAATCAACTGATACAATTTTAATTCAGCTAACATATTGTCCATGCTGATCTCCTATTCGTTAAATCGACGATTAATGCGGATGCGGATGCACATACTCTTCTTCACTACCATGGGAATGACCGCCAGTCGTACCACCATAGGCACCCGGCTCAGGTTGGAAAGCAGCATTCTCAACCTTGACCTCTAAGCCCAAGCCAATCAGCATTTCATCTAATACGTGGTCATGAAGAAAACGACACCAGCCCGCTTCGACTTGCAGTGGCACATGGCGGTTACCTAAGTGATAACAACCGCGAGCGAACAAGGTTGGATCGTCACTGCGTGCAGTTGAAACTCGTTCTTTAGCAGCAATGACTTGAACGATAAAATCATCATCTGTGGAGAGTTGTGTGCCATGCGCTAATAACTGACCACGTGGTAAAAACAAGCCGGCATCACGGCCATCTTCAAGCTGTACTTTAAGACGACTCTTGGTACGCTGTAACATGGTCAAACACACATAAGCAGCAACGTGATTAGCTGCGACAGTTCGTATTTTCGTTAACTTGATCATTTTAAGCCCCTAACAAAGCAACAAGTACAGCGCTAACACCCAGTGATGGACTTAACCATTTAGCACTGACTTGACTGCCAATTGCAGCACCAATGGTTAATAAACCAGCCGCACTCACCAACATCCCCGGAACAAACTGTACTAACTGCGCAGCAGCTGTTTCAGCGCCATGCGCCCAACCATGGAACAGCACCATGACGATCGCAGCGCTGGATAATAAATTAACCTTGCTCGCAACTTGCTGGCTTTGCTTCCAAACTGCAACTGCAACGATAAATACCGATGCTAAGATCACGCTTTCCAAACCAGTCATCATGCCCGTTAACGCACCAAACCCAGTCCCAATCAGCATGGTTAATAACGCGCCGAAAATAATACGGACTTGCTTACCTTCCATCTGCGCAGCTAAAAAGCCAACGCCCAGTAGCATAATTAGATGGTCCCCCCCTGTGAGCGGATGTAACAAACCATCAATAAAAGATCCTCCCGCCATACTTTCAGTCCCAGTATGCGCAAGTGCCGCATTAGAGAATACCGCAACAGATAGTGTTGCTAGCGTGATGAATTTTTTTGATGATAGATATTTAGACATTAACTTTTCCTTTATGAAAATTTAAACAAATTGATATTTATGACTAGAAACAATAATTACTTACAATAACAAGGCATTAAAATAAAAAGTAACGCTGCGCCATGGGTAATATTTCAAGCGGTTCACACACCAAAGGCATACCGTCGGCTTTTACCACATAGGTTTGTGAATCCAATTCGATGTTCGGGGTATAGCTGTTATGGATCATGTCTTTCTTACGAATATCACGACAATTTTTCACCTCACCGATCAAGTGAGTTAGCTTTAATTTTTCAGGTATTCCCGCCGCTATCGCCGCTTTTGATAAAAACGTCATCGATGTTGCTGCACGCGTTTTTCCCGTGGCAGCATACATGGGACGATAATGTACCGGTTGTGGTGTGGGGATCGCGCCATTCGGATCGCCCATCGGTGCATAGGCGACTAAGCCACCTTTAATCACAGTGTCTGGTTTTACCCCGAAAAAAGCCGGATCCCATAACACCAAATCAGCCAGTTTTCCGACTTCAATCGAACCGACTTCATGGCTAATACCATGGGCTATCGCTGGGTTGATTGTATATTTTGCAATGTAACGCTTTAAGCGATTGTTATCGGCAAACTCATCATCCCCCGCTAAAGGCCCGCGCTGTATTTTCATCTTGTGGGCACACTGCCAAGTTCGCATCGCCACTTCAGCTACACGACCCATTGCTTGTGAATCCGAACTCATGACAGAGATCGCGCCTAAGTCATGTAAAATATCTTCCGCGGCAATGGTTTCACGACGAATACGTGATTCAGCAAAAGCCACATCTTCAGCAATTGCCGGATCAAGATGATGGCACACCATTAACATATCCAGATGTTCGTCAATAGTATTCACTGTATACGGCATTGTCGGATTGGTTGAGGCTGGTATAATATTGGGTTCGCCGACAGATTTAATCACATCAGGCGCATGCCCGCCGCCCGCACCTTCAGTATGAAAAACATGAATAACCCGATCGCCAATCGCATCACTCGTGGTCTCATAAAATCCGCCTTCATTCAATGTGTCAGAATGGATAGCGACTTGCACATCCATCTCATCAGCCACATTTAGGCAGTTATTGATCGCCGCTGGTGTCGCGCCCCAATCTTCATGAATTTTCAAACCAATGACACCTGCTGCAATTTGTTCACGGATTGCCTCAGGGACACTCACTGTGCCTTTACCCAACAAGCCAACATTAATAGGCAGTTCATCGGCAGCCTCTAACATACGATGCACATTCCAAATACCAGGTGTCACCGTTGTTGCAGTAGAGCCAGCTACCGGTCCAGTACCACCGCCGATAAATGTCGTGGTGCCAGCCGATAAGGCTTCTTCCACTTGCTGAGGACAAATAAAATGCACATGAGTATCAATCGCCCCCGCTGTAATAATGCGCCCTTCACCGGCAATCGCCTCTGTCGCAGCGCCAATGACAATATCAACATTGGGCTGTACATCAGGATTACCCGCTTTACCAATACCAACAATTCGTCCCGCTTTAATACCAATATCGGCTTTAATGATGCCCCAATAATCAAGTATTAAGGCATTGGTGATCACCGCATCAACACAATCCTCACTGAGTTTTTGACCTTGACCCATGCCATCACGGATCACCTTGCCACCACCAAATTTAACTTCTTCACCATAGGTGGTTAAATCAGCTTCTACTTTTAGCATTAACTCAGTGTCCGCTAAACGAATACGATCTCCGGTCGTCGGACCAAACATGTCGGCATACGCTTGTCTTGAAATTTTAGCCATTTGTTACTCCTCCAGCTTTCCCATGACCTTGCCATCAAAGCCATAAATAATACGATCACCAGAAAATGCAACGAGTTCGATAGTACGCATTTGCCCTGGTTCAAATCTCACCGCCATACCAGCTGGAATATCCAATCGAAAACCATACGCTTGGTCACGATCAAAAGAGAGAAACTCGTTTACTTCAAAAAAATGATAATGTGAGCCAACTTGAATAGGTCGGTCACCTAAATTTGCTACGCTTAATATTCGCGATTCATAACCTTGATTAAGTTCGATATCACCTAACGACTCAGTCACTAATACTTCCCCTGGGATCATTTTTTTATCCTCAGATAATAGGTTCGTGAACTGACACTAATTTAGTGCCGTCTGGAAAAGTACATTCTATCTGCACGTTATCTACCATCTCAGGGATCCCATCCATCACCTGTTCCGAGGTCAGAATAGTGCGACCGTAATTCATCAAATCTGCGACCGTGCGCCCATCTCTAGCGCCTTCCATTAATGCACAGCTGATCAACGCCACCGATTCTGGATAATTCAACTTTAACCCCCTTGCTAAACGGCGCTCAGCAACTAAACCCGCCGTAAACAGCATTAATTTATCTTTCTCTCTCGGTGTTAATTTCATAACAACTCCTCCAATTTTTAAACTGCCCTAACAACGTCATAATGACTATCGTTTGATCATGTATGCCAGATCCTTGGAACATCAGGAATAACCCCTAACCAATGCTCCCTCACTATTGACCACACTTGCACATAACTGGCCATCATAGGTTCAGTCTGACGGCCCAATGCACGTACAACTAAGAGACCTTCCAATTCAGTTGCACCTAATAGGACGTCATCACCAAATCGAATTTGCTGGGTATCTATCACCGCATTAATTTTTGCCGCTAAGATATTATCTGCAGGACTAATGTATAAACTGCCAATCATCGGATAGCCGTTTAACGATGCATTTTGTTGGAGTTGTAGTTGGTCTTGTAGGCGTAAATTTTCCACCAGCAATAATTTATCATCTCGGAAGATACGCGCCTGCCCTTTAAGCTGACCACGGATGAAATCCTCCCCCAAAGCAGGACGACCAAAACATTGCATCTCCCAGCCAATAAAGCGGGCATTACCAGTGAGCTTAACTTCAGTCAACAATTGGCAATTGGCTCCAGGAAAGAAAATATTCTCCATTGGTAACCACTCTAAAAATGAGCCATCGGCGGCAGACAAGTGCTGAGACTGCCAGGCCAGCTCACCATTGCTACGATAAAACTTAGTCGCGCCAGGTGTGGTCAATAAGGCATGTGCACCAGATTCGAGTGCTACAGACACACTCAATTGATCACCTCCTACCACACCACCTGGCGGGTGAAGTAAATAGGTATGACAGGTATTTCCTTCGGGGAAAAAAGTTTTCTGAACCATTAAAGGGCCAAGCTGCTGACGTTCAAGTAACCTTGTTTTATCACGCTTAACGCCATACTTTAAGAAAATCTCAGCTCGCCAGCCTTGATGGTTTTGAGGTCGAGAGTAGCTAACTCGCGTAGGTATATTCATTCAGTTTGATGAGCCTATATTTATTGAATTAAAGAATTGAATAATTCAAAATTCATTTCACAACATAATAAAAGCCACGAAGATATCGACTCGCTAAAGAAGATCTTAAAATTAAAAGACGCCAATAAAAGCCGAGGACGAAGTACTCAGACACAGCATATTTAATGATCTTTAATAGAGTCAAAGACAGATATATTTCAGGATTTATTACGTAAATGAATGGAGATAAAAATAGCTTTAAAAATACACGCAAAAAAATAAAAATGCGTCATCGATGACACAAAATAGTTAAATTTTGAAGACGAGTAATGTAATAAAGTTATGTATAAATTCAGATACGAGGATACAAAAACAATCGGGGTGTTTTATTAGCGGAATAACCGACCAAAATAACGCACAATTAAAGAGTGGCTAGTGCACTCAAGTAATCGATTAATTGTTTTCATTTTATATAAATCCTGTAATAAAAAAACGGGGGTAAATATAGCGATAAGTCAAAGAAGAGAAACCTCCTTAAGATACACGGAATATAGCATGACACAAATCCAGCCACTACAAAAACCACACCAACAATTATGATCTATATCAATGAATAATAACTAAAGTGATAACGCATGGTTTTATAATAAAGTAGTTACCAATAAACAGCGTCACGAATACCAATAAAACGATGCATATTCATATTATCTAAAGTAACTCAGCGTCCTGTGGCTCTCCACAACACAGCACATAACTCATGCACTTTATTTTTATAACAATAATCGTCAATCTCACTGGCACTTTAGAGCAAATAAAAATACAATGTGCGCTCACTCATCGGGGTGCTACCAGACTTTTAATAACAGAGTCACAGTGGCTGAGATAACACCCGTATTAACTTGAACCAGATAATGCTGGCATAGGAATGAGATTCGACAGACTGGTTCATATCTGCGTTAAGAAATAATGCACAGATAAGTACGCATTACCGAGTCATAAGTTCTATGCTTCACATTCTAGGAGAACACGTGAAGCACACGATCAAAAAACTAGCACTTTATACGGCCCTACTATTACCTTCACTATCAGTTGCTATTGCAGCCGAAAAACCAGTATTAAATGTCTATACCTACGATTCATTTGCATCTGACTGGGGCCCTGGTCCAAAAGTAAAAACAGCATTTGAAGCGGACTGTAATTGCACCTTGAACTTAGTCGCTTTAGAAGACGGCGTGAGTATTCTTAACCGCGTTAAACTCGAAGGTAAATACACCAAGGCTGACGTACTATTAGGTTTAGACAACAACCTGATGGCTGAAGCGGTAAAAACCAAACTGCTTGCACCACACCAACAAGACACCAGTAAATTATCACTGCCAAACGCTTGGACTAACGAATACTTCATTCCATTTGATTACGGCCACTTTGCTTTTATCTACGACAGTGAAAAGTTGACCAATCCACCAACAAGCCTAGCGGAACTGATCGAACGTAAAGATCTGAGCATCATCTATCAAGATCCACGCACCAGCACACCAGGCCTAGGCTTTATGTTATGGGTTAAAGCAGTTTATGGTGATCAAGCACCACAAGCATGGCAACAGATTGCAGATAAAACAGTGACGATCACGAAAGGCTGGAGCCAAGCTTACGGTATGTTCTTAAAAGGCGAAGCAGACATGGTATTAAGCTATGCTACATCACCCGCTTACCACATGATTGCAGAGAGCGAATTTAAATATAAAGCGGCTGAATTCACTGAAGGTCACTATCAACAAACAGAAGTGGTGGCTCGTTTAAAAGATACGGCAAATCCTGAGTTAGCCGATCAATTCATGGCATTTGTACTTAGCCCTGCTTTTCAAGACGTGATAGCGACAGGCAACTGGATGCTACCAGCAAAACAAGCGGCCGCATTACCAAGCGAGTTTGAAAAACTGATCACTCCAGCTAAAACGATTGAATTCACGCCTGAAGAAGTCGCGCAATCACGTAAATCTTGGGTGAAGGAATGGCGTAACGCTGTTACTCAATAATTCGTCGATAACTAATCAAAATTATGAACGCGAATTCGCATAAATACTGGTGGTGTAGCGCCTTGCTCGCCATCAGCATCATTTTACTCCTAGTAGGCGGTAGTTTTACTGCCCTGCTTAATTTTTCACAAGCCGAGTTAGACTTTAGCAGTGTACTTGCTGACTCCTACACCCAACATGTCATTCGTTTTAGTTTTTACCAGGCAGCCTTATCTACCGGCTTAAGTATTGGTTTGGCGATCCCGCTGGCACGGGCTTTTTCACGCCGAGAATTTGTTGGTAAACAATTAATCATCAAACTATTTAATTTATCGTTAGTATTGCCCATCATCATTGCCATCTTTGGTATTGTCGCCGTGCACGGTAAAAATGGCTGGGTGAACCAAATTTTAGGTTTCTTTAATATTGAAACTGGTCATTATATTTATGGCTTAACTGGTATTCTACTGGCGCATTTATTTTTCAATGTACCGTTAGCCACGCGTATTTTACTGCAAACCCTCGACTCTATTCCCAGTGAATCTTGGCGCTTGGCGAGTCAGCTAAACATGCAATCACGACACATCTTCATTACCTTAGAATGGCCGAAGATAAAGCAGCAATTACCCTCGTTAATTAGCCTTATCTTTATGCTGTGCTTTACCAGTTTCGCGATTGTCATGTCCCTCGGTGGGGGGCCTGATTATGCAACCCTTGAAGTCGCTATCTATCAAGCGCTCAAATTTGAATTTGATATCGAGCAAGCAGTTGCCTTAGCGATAATTCAAGTCGCGATCACTGTCGCCTTAATGCTTTTTAGTGCCATATTTTTAAAATCACAACCTATGTCAGCGCCATCTGGTAATTACTTCCGTCGCCCCGATTGCCATAGCCTCAACAGTAAAGTCTGCGATGGTCTTAGCTTTATCCTCGCGAGTTGTTTATTAGCGCCGCCAATGCTGGCGATCCTAAGCAGCGGTATTAACAGTAATACCCTTAGCGTGCTTAGCCAGCCAATGTTATGGCAAGCAACAGGCATATCATTACAAATAGCCCTGAGCTCTGGTTTGTTAAGTTTATTACTCGCCTGCGCTATCTTATTCTCGACCCGTATATTGAAAGTGCGCTTTAAATTAATGACGTTAGCCTATGGTATCGAAAATATTGGCGCGATTATTCTAGTTGTTCCCGCATTGGTACTCGGCACTGGATTGTTCTTACTATTACGCCCCTATGTCGATGTATTTAGTATTGCCGCTTGGCTGGTTATTCTCGTCAACGCATTAATGGCGCTGCCTTACTTACTGCGCGTATTGAACCAACCTATCCAAGACAGTTTTGCGTCCTATGACAAACTAGCCGTCAGCTTAGGCTTATCACGTTTGCAACGCCTGCGGATTATCGAGTGGCCGTTATTACGTAAACCGATTGCGATGGGATTAGGACTAGCATGTGTGTTATCTCTGGGGGATTTAAGTGTCATCGCGTTATTTGGCAGCCAAAATATGCAAACCCTCCCTTTGGTACTCTATCGTCAATTAGGCAGTTATCAGCTTGATGCCGCTGCTGTAACGGCTATCTTCTTATTAACGCTATGCGGTGTGATCTTCTATCTGTTTGAACGAATTATTGGAGGCAAAAATGCCTAATACAACGCAGCTAAACAAAGCGCGCCCTCAGAGTAATACCAATGCGACGACAAACTGTAATGACAATGTTTCAGTGCAGATAGACAGTGTGTTATTACAAGTAGACAAGATTACCTTTGCGTATGAGCAGATGCAGATGCAATTTGATTTGGTGATTAATCGTGGTGAAACCTTAGCGATCCTCGGCGCCAGTGGTTCAGGAAAATCAACCTTGCTAAATCTTATCGCTGGTTTTAACCAGCCCTTATCGGGAGATATCAGCTTTCAGCAAGTATCCATATTGGCGAAAACCCCAGCGCAGCGACCGATCACCACCTTGTTTCAAGAACATAATTTGTTTAACCATTTAACGGTAAAGCAGAATATCGCCATTGGTTTAGCACCAAGTATGAAACTGGACGCGAGCCAACAAGCTGCACTTGAGAAAGCGGCGCAGCAAGTCGAAATAACAGAATTACTCAACCGTCTGCCCGGTGACTTAAGTGGTGGCCAGCGTCAGCGTGTTGGCATTGCCCGTTGTCTAGCTCGTAAACAACCTTTGTTATTGCTCGATGAACCGTTTAGTGCCCTCGATCCCGCATTACGTCAAGAGATGCTGCGCTTGATTGCTAAGCTGAATAAAGCACATGATATTACTGTGTTAATGGTCACCCACAACCCAGATGATGCCCTGCAGATCGCCGATAATATTGCGTTTGTAGAAAATGGAAAAGTAGCACTGCATGCACCTGCGGCCATTTTAGCCGATCAAGATGCGCCAGAGATGTTGAAACGTTATTTGGGGAAGTAATCAAAGAATGGTAACAGAATGATGAAACGAGCCTATACGCGATGTATAGACTCGCTGCATGTGAGTCTTGTTAACGGTGATTACTGTTTCTTCGGCTGAATGCTAAAGAAATAGGCAACATCGACCATATCTTGGCGACTTAAATACGCCACTTCACCTTCCATAAACGGGCTCTTACGCAAGCCCAGCTTAAAGTTATTTAATTGACGAACGATGTATTTGTATTTCTGCCCTTCCAGATACGGGAAGTAGTTAAATTCTTCTAATCGACTTTCATTATGACAGGCTAAACAACGCTGCGATAACTGCTGGCCATTAGCCAAATTAGGCTTAATAATATCGGCATCAGATGCCATTGCCGTTCCCGAGCCAAATACTAAAGCAGCAGTGAATACGATTTTTTTCATCATGATTTAGAACTCACTCTATTTTGCTGACGGTGGTTGATACTCAGCCGCTAATGGTAATCGTCTAAATGTGGTTAAATCGATTTCTTGCTGGTTATAATAAGTCGACAAATAATCTAATACCGGTTCCCAAGTATCACTCAAATCCCACAAACCTTGACTATCAACCATCCATTGGATGGTTTCTCGCCATTCTTCTTTATTACCCTTGTTTTGAGTAATAATTAAGCTGGTGTGGCAAGCATTACATTGCTTATTAACCAGTTCCCAGCCTGGCGCCATGATCAGGCCAGACTTTTGATCGACTAAATAACTTTCAACTTTTGCTGCGGCAGTCGTACTGACACCAAGCAAAAGTAATAACATTAAATAGCGGAATTTATTCATTTTTGCACCCGAACCGCAATACGGTGACAACCATTAAACATGTAACCTTTTGGATTCCATTGTGGCTGTACCACAGGTTGCGTCTTACCTTCGCTATCCGTCGCTTTTGACCATATTTCGTAATAGCCATGCTGAGGTAAATCAAGTTCGATTGACCAATCTTGCCATGCCATTTGATTTGGCTGTTTTTTCAAGTCAGCAAGGTGCCAAGTGGTACCATAATCATAACTGACTTCCATTTTAACCACTGCAAGTGGACCAGCCCATGCATGACCGCGCACAGCAGTCTTCTGACCTAGTTTGAACTCACTGCCCGTTTGTGGATGGGTGATTAATGATTTCACAATCATGTGTTCGATGATTTCAAAATCATCTAACGGCACTTTCTCACCAGGAGCAACAGGGTATTTAGGCACGCGATAAGCAGGGGATTCCATTTTCTTACCATCATGCTCAACATTACGAATGCTGATACCCGTTGCTGCTTTCGATGAAATAGAGGCAGGGCGACCACCAAATACGATACGCAATGGATAACCGTGTAAGTAAGGGATCTCTTCGCCGTTCATCGACCATGCAATCAATGCATTATCTTCTAGTGCATATTGAATTGGCACACCTCGAGAAATCGCGTCCCCTTTACCACTTAAATGGCGGTCAATACTGTGATGCCCGGTATATACTGCATCATCTTTAATGCCACAATCTTTTAATACGTCACTGACTAATACGCCAGTCCACTCCGAACAATACACAGCGGAATCAGTCCACTGGTTACCTTTAGCTGACGGATAAAAGTTTTTACGACTATTACCACCACACTCCAACGTCAATGCGTAAGTATGATGTTTAAATTTACTTTTTAGATCTGCAATCGTGTATGTTTTTGGCGTTTCACATGATTCACCATCAACAGTGAATTCCCAAATTCTAGGATCCATCGCTTTAAAATCTGGCAGTAAACCATTCCAACGAACAAACGGTACATTAGCAGGTGTTACAGTCGGGTCTAACATATGATCAGCAACATAAGCATTTAACGGCGTACTGTTGAGTACCTTATAGTAATCAGGTAAATCAGTAACCGATGACCACTTTAATGAATCAACTTCTAATGGTGACAAACCTTTCGGTAAATTACCTGCAAATACCCAATTAATCGGTAACATAGCACTGGCACCGACAGCAAATGTGCCTTTAATAAAATCTCTACGTTTCATGCTTAATTAAACCTTATTGTTCGCTGAAGTATTTGGTAATTTTGATGACGTCATCATCAGAAAGTAACTGTACAACCTTGCTCATAGTAATATCTTGTCGCTCGCCACTTTTGAACGCCGCCATCTGATTTCTGAGGTAGATGAGGCTCTGGCCTTGCAGATCCGGTATCGATTGATAAGGGTTAACACCGTTATCACCATGGCAACCCATGCACATATTTTTTAGTTTGTCGTAATCTGCAGAGGCTGCTGAAAATGACATAATAGACAGATATACCCCTGCCAGAATATATCGAGGAACTCGCTTATTTATCATCTTAAGCCGCTATGAGATTTCAAATAAATGAAGTATAACTATGGCGTATTTAGGCGCAATATGGATACAAAAAGTAACATCGAAAATAAAGTAATGGATTGATTTTTAATGAGTAGTTTTTATTTACTTAATTAATTTTTATTCACTTAATTGGCATAAATTAACCGATAATAATTTTGAGGGGAAATGACAGGAATTGATGTACATCAAACAAAGGTGGGAATAATGGCTACAATTTCAATTCTAACTAAAAAAATAACCATTGATAAATTAATTTGTTCACTCATTTAAAATGAATAAATCAGCGGCTATTACGGCACAAAACCACGGGCTTTAAGCAGTGCTGTTTTAAAGTCATCTTCGTGATCTTTGGCTAAACCAGGGATCATTTCGTCTTTCGCACTGTTACGCATTTTCAAATGATAGATAAGCGCATCATCACTCAAATCAGCTAACTCGCCTTCAAATTTCATCTCATCAGCCAAGGTGCTAAGTAACTGCAGCAGATTAGTATCAGGTTCTTTCTGCCATTCTGGTTGTAATAGTTCGATGATTTCATTTAAGCGGTGGTATTTCATATTATTATCCTTATTTAAACTATGGATATTATACCTACTACTAGGCACAAATGAAATAACACGCAATGGCCAGTTCCGTTTGTAATAACGCTTGTCATCCAGCAGTAACGACGACGATTATTAATAAATAGTAAAATACCCCGAGTAATGGAGATTACGCAGGGCATTTTTTATTTAAGAATAGTTATTTAAGAGCTGTTATTTTATAAATTAAAGCGCTAACTGCCAGCGTTGTAATGGCTTATCCGCTTTAATACCACGACCCCAGCGATCGATACTATCAATCGTTAAGATACGAGTCGGATTCGGTACTAATGCTTTAAGCTGTTTACTGGCTCTTTTCGAGGTCAAGATCCATAAGCTATCGTCTTCAGTTAATAGCGCTACCAGTTCCTGTTTGTCTTCTGCCGTCCATTCCAATTCAGGTTTGGTTAAGCGCTCAACCACAAACAACTGATTACCTGAGGCAAAGTCTTCTAGCTCTGTTGATAGCAACACCACAGAGTCAATTTCATTGTCTAACAACATCGCTTGTTGTTGGTTAATCAAATGACGTACTGACATCATCAAAGCTTGTTGATTACTGGTAATTGTCGCCGCTTGCTGTGGCCATATTTGTTGTAAGTCTTGACTCACAATCGCCGTCATACGGGTTAAGTTTGTCGGGTTTAACCAAGTGTAAGCTGAGATAGTCCCGTCGTCTAAACGCAGCGCAGCAACGCCTTGTGCACGTGGTGAAATGGCTTGAGATGCATCCACTTCAATCATACGAATGTTGCCTTTACGCGCATGCACAAATAACGGGTCTTGTGGCCAAACGGCACCTAGGGTAATTGCGACTTGCGCATCAATCGCCGCTTTTTCTGTTAACGTTGCGCCTTTCGAACTAAACCAGTTCGGTAAACGCGATATGCCGTAACGTTTTGGCGGTAAATACTGAGTCGTAATATCCGTGCCTTTAGTTAACTCCGTCGCTAACATATAAGTCACCGGCGTCGCGGTAAGAATGTCTGCAGCATTTATCTTTTGGCTAAAGCCCAATGTTGATGTCAGTAATAATACTGCCGCGCTAACACTTAATAATGGAGAAGTCATAATCAGTTATCCTTTACGCACAATGCGGTAGCAGGTTGCCGTTAAGAAGAAGCTCGTCGATACAATAATGATCGCCGCGCCAGAAGGAATTGGCAGTTTTAATTCCATTGGTAAAATCGTACCAATCAAACAACTTATCGTCGCTAATAACGCCGACATCAGTACAAAGCTCCCCATGTTCTTGGTTAACAGTCGGGCCGTAGCGCCAGGGATCAGTAACAAGGCCCCCACTAACACCGCACCGACAATTTTCACCGAGGCAATCGTCACTAGCGTGATCATCATGACAAATAAATAGTCATAAAAATTAGTCGCGTAACCACGTACTTTAGCAATATCAGGGCTGATGCAGGTCAACAAAATACGGTTAAAGGTGGGTATCAATACCAGTAAAATAACCCCGCAAGTCACCGCCAAGATCAACAAGTCATAATCAGTGATCGTTAAGATCGAACCGAACAATACATTCTCTAACATGTGAATGTTAATCTTACGCGCCACGTACATCAGTAGCGCCGCACCGACCGCTAAAGCAAAGGCAAGGAATACGCCCACCAAAGTATCGTAAGGTACATTGGTGCGGTTACGCACAAAATGCAGCAACAATGCGAAGATCATGCAGAAACTGAATAAACCAATAATTGGATTTTCTGCTGGTTCACCCAGTAATACACCTAAGGCAATACCCGTTAATGCTGCGTGTCCTACCGCTTCAGAAAAGAACGCTAAACGTTTAGCAATGACCAAAGTACCAAGGCCACCTAATAGTGGGCCAAGCAAGATGGCAGCAACAACAGCATTCACCATAAACGAATAAGAGAAGCTCTCACTCAACCAACCTGCATCCACACCCAGTTGTGCCCAATGACGGATAGTATCCATTATTTAACTCCTTGAGCAGGGTTAACGCTTGATGCGCTAACAGATACATTGCCACCAGTATAATGATTGAATAAGCGTTCGATCTTGTCTGCGCGTAGTACCTCAGACACAGGGCCTGAATCAACTAACTGACGATTAACCACATGCACTTGACCATCTAAACGGCGCACTGCACTGACATCGTGATGCACGGCTAAAATGGTTTTATTCTCACGTACTAACTCATGAATTAACGACTCAAGGTAACGCACACCCTGTTCATCCATACCCGTTGTTGGTTCATCAAGCACTAACAGATCGGGGTTATCTAATAATGACTGCGCGAATAACACACGTTGCTGTTCACCACCTGATAACTGTCCCATACGGCGGTCAGTACGGTTCGCCATGCCAACGCGATCTAATTGCGCTAACGCATGATCTTGTTCTTTTTTACGCTTGCGCCAAAACAACGGATTACGACTCTGATTTAACAGAATAAAATCCATCACTGTAAACGGTAAGCTCGACTCAAACGTCGCCTTTTGCGGTACATAACCGATATTGCCTTTATGCTCAGGCCATTGAATATCAATATTGCCCGTGAAAGGCGTTAAGCCTAAAATAGAACGTAATAACGATGTTTTACCACCACCATTAGGTCCCATGATCACATGGCATTGACCAGCTTCTAAATAATGTGAAATGTCTTCTAAAATGACATTGTCACCGTATTGCAAACCAACATTTTGTAAACGAATTGCAGGACCCACGATTAACTTCCTTGCTTGATATTGGTTGCGGTATTAGTCGTTACAGCTGTATCAGCTAACGAACGTTTCGCTGCAAACTTCATTGCTTCAACTAAGGTCGCAAGATTACTTTTCATTTCAACGGCCACTTTATTCTCTTCATATGCACCATGCGTCATGTGCGAGAAACGGTAAAGTTGCACGCCCGTTGCCGCTTCAATCGTTTCAACATAACGGCTTGGCATATTTAATTCGTAGAACAACACATCAATTTTCGATGCGCGGATCTTCTCGATAGTTTCTTGTAACTGGCTAGCACTTGGCTCAACACCGTGTGCAGGTTCAATGACCGCCGCCACATCTACACCAAATTCTTGCAGAATATAACCGTAAGCATTGTGTGTGGTCGCCACCAGCATGCCCGAAGTATCGAGATCGCCTAACGTCAGCATCGCTTGGCGTTTCATTTTGCGGAATTCAGTCGCATATTTACGCGCATTTTTACGGTAAGTACGGGCGTTATCAGGATCAATCTTCGATAACTCTGTGGCGATGGTATAAACCTTTTGAATAGTCGTCGATAGACCCACAAAGGTATGCGGATTTACTGCACCTTCACCTACAGATTGACCAATTGCAGGTAATAACGGCACGTCTTTATTGGCTTTGATCACAATAAGATCATCACGGTCTGCTGCTTTAATTACTTTTAAGGCAAAGTCATCATGGCCAATCGCATTCACAACAATCACGTCCATCTGTTTAAGACGACGTAAATCATTTGGTTGTGGTTGGTAGTTATGCGGGTTAAAACCTTCATCAACGAGTGGCAGTACATTGGCTTTATCACCCACAACCGCTTTCACATAGCTGTAATAAGGTTGCAGGGTAATACCAATAGTGAGTTTTTCAGTCGCTTGAACAGCGCCGCTCATTAGCAACACAGCGCTTGTAGTCACTGCGACGATTAGATTTTTCATGCTGTTTTTCATTGTTTTACTTTTCATTATGAAATCCCATTATTAACTGACGTTACGCTTTAGTGACTGTCTTTGTCGGTATGCGCTGCAGCGCGATTATCTACGCCGGCACGATCTACACCAGCAGTCTCATCACCCGTGAACACAACTTGTTTCCAACCTGCATTGATCAGTTCGCTGGCATTAAGCCCGTTGCCCATCATTGGCTCAGGGCGAGGCATATCTAATGCTAACCACACATCTGGTCTTGCAGCTTGGCTATTCAATATCACCGCAACGCTACCCGTGGTTAACGCTGGAATTCCTTGATATAAAGCCGGAGCAACTTTACGCCACGCATGTTTACCTTTACGCTCCCAACTTTTATCGATAATAAAAGGCGCTAACCATAATTCATCTAATTCAGCCATTTCAGGCCAAGCATCGGCGCCTTCAAACTCAAGGCTATCTTGATGAATATTGCGGATCTCTTCATGCGCTAAGCGTAATTCGCCGATCATCGCCAGCTCCACTGTGGGCAGGTCTTTAATCGATATTTGATGACTCGCGAGCTGTTGCTCGCTCGACGCCGTTTGATGGTAAGGTAACAGCAGTGCTGCAGTGGCAAGAATGGTGATGATGATTAACGCCACCCATTTACCTTCACGGCCGCCATCATCTGGATGAACTGATTGACTGATCATTTTTCACTAATCTCAACAACGTCAACTTCAACAGGGTTTTCATGACCAGCATCGAATACTAAATAGAAATCAGTATCAGGTTTACTAAATTCAGCAATTGAGCGCTTATCCGTCATGCCTTTGGCAATTAAGTTATCATCGTAGTCATACATATTTACAGCGTAATCCACAGCCGTACTGGCATCACTGTAGCCCGCTTCGCAAGCGACTTTGTCAGACTCGAACCAGCAATTCATTAACGGGAAATGGGCACTTGCTGCGCTAGAAAATAAACCTGTCATTAATGAAAACGCGAACACCGTTGGCTTGATTGTCATGAAAACCTCTACAATTATTAATTCGAATAAAAAGCAAAAGCCTGTAATCAGATCGTATCGATTACAGGCTATAAACTGACTAACTGGCAATAACGTGGAAGGTTATTGTAGTAACGCTTCAAACGTAAAGTGCACGTTCACACTTGCTTTGTCAGCCATCGGATCATTTTTCAATTCACCTTTATAATTAGCTTTCATCAAGTAACGACCTGCAACATTCGGAGTGAAAGTCACTTTACCGTCTTTATCACTTACTACGTCAATTTGCTCTTGGTGATTACGGTATAACGTACCTTCACGGGTAATATCCGCAGTAACACCCGATTGTGGCTCGCCATTAAAGAAAAACTGGAAGCTAACCTCTTCACCTTCAACAATGTCTGATGGGTGAGTCAGTGGACGCATTTCAAGGTATTTACCTTCAATTTCTAATGCTTTTTCAGTTGGCATACCAACCGTTACATAGCTTTCTGCGCGTGTGTAGCTCAATTGCGTGCTCACATCACGTGCTTTTTCTGGGAGTAAGTTTGCACGTTCTGCTTTGTTGGCTTGAATACGTTTAACCGTATCGCGACGACCGGCTTTATAAGCCGTGTAGTAAGACGGAACATTGTTAATAGCGACTTTATGCGTACCTTCTTCTTCAAAGTAGAAGTCAAAGATAGAACGACGTTTACCGCGGATCACAAAGTTAGGACGCTCTTTACGGCCATCAGGCATGATCACTTGTGCAAATTCACTGCCGGCAGGCTTATCAAATACGAACGTACCGTGTGATGCAGTTACGTCAAACGTTAACCAATCACCACCTTCTTTTGATACGGTGAAATGCGATGGTAATACCCAACGCGGGTGTGCATTAGCCGTTGTTGTAGCAGCTAGTCCTGCGATAACCGTACAGGCTAAACCTAATACTTTTAATTTGCTTTTTGTAGACATTATCTTTCTCGCTATATTATTTAATTAGGTAGTTAATACGGATATCACCGGTTTCTTCGGTTGGTGCAATGGCGTGACTAAATGGCTTGTCACCTAAGGTCATTTTTTGGCGGATGAAATTACGGCCGCCGTGTTCACGTACTACTTCAACATAAAATGTATACTTACCCGCTTCAACGCGGTTACCATCATTATCTAAACCATCCCAGGTGAAACGGTAATCACCCGCAGGACGAGTGGCAGATGTAACGCCGTCAACCAATGCACGATCGTAACGACCGACTTTGCGCCACCAGCTACGTAAATCTTTTAGCCATTCGTCTTTACCAACCCACAGCTCGACGGTACGCACTGATTTGCGTTTCGAGTTCTCGATCCATACCGCCACATAAGGGCGTGCATACATAGATGAATCAATCTTAGGTAAGCTAAATTCAACCGCTAGCTCTGCAGTCACAGGGATTGGCGCAGCACTTGCTGAAAAAGTCGAAATGAACAGGCTGCTTAATAATGCAATAGATAGTCCGATGCACTGACCAAGACGTTTAAATAACAAAGTCATACAAGATCCTTAAGGAACGGCCACGACAAAAATAGCCAAAGTAACGAGCGAACCAAACAAGGTCCATTTTAATGAGGTTGCGAAGGTTTTCTTTTTCGGCACTAATAAACACACCCCAGTTAATACAAAAAACACCATCAACAGCGCGGTAATATCAATAAACAATTTCCATACATCGCCGCTATTACGGCCTTTATGTAAATCGTTTAATACCGCGATAACACCGTAATGGGTTTTTTCAATAACGGCTTCAGTGGTCGTCATATCAATAAACACAGCGACGTTATAACCGGGGCCTTTGTAATCCATGGCGATCTCGCCTTCGATTAATTCACCATCTTCAATTTCAGTAAAAACATCTAATGCAGAAGGCTGGCCAGAAAGGTTAGCGTGCTCAGTAAGGTAAGTCACAATACCGGATTTATTGACAGCAACAGCGCCATTGGCATCGCTGAATAAGGCTTGCGGTAAGCTCAGAATAGTTTCTTCAATATCAGCTTGGCTAGCAACAAACAGGCTAGGACGATTCAGCGTAATACCCGTGATAGAGAAAAACAGTACTACCAGCAATAGCGCCATCGAGATATAGATATGCAAACGACGCGCCCATATTTGCACTTGTTTATTCTTTAGAAAGGTTTTGTTTTTTGCAGTCGCAGCTTGGTTTTTCGATCTTGTCAGTTTTTGATTCGATGTCTGATTGGCTGCCTGATCTGGTGTCTGGGGAAGTGTTTGACTAAAAGAAGACATGATCGTAATAACACTGCTTGGTTTATGGGATTTAAGTACAGGCAATGTAATTGATAATTGTTTTCATTGGCATTGAATTTACATTATTTACGTTAATGCAATGCCAATACGGGTGTATCGTCAGTAACTTGGGTTTTTATTCACTCATCTTTTACTCACCACCGTTGTCATCATCGCTGAGTAAATCACTATCAATCATCTCACAATACGCTTTAACTTCAGCAGCGCTATACTCAATTTTGGCCGCATCCGCAAGCTCCCATGAGCGCTCACAGGTTTGCGTGCGTTCACACCATAGATAACCAGCCGCAGGCAAGCAACCATGAGCATCACGATCACCACCAATAGGCTCCTGCGTTGTCGAACTGCAGGCTGTAATGCCGAGTAACAACAAAGGAGTGAGTATTTTAATTCGCATAATAATTTCCATGAATAACGTAGATAAATACTATATTAGTGTAAATGCGTATGTTTACGTCTATATATTTACACTAATATATTCATATAAAAGAATAATATAGGTAATCAAACGGGATAGGCAGGAACATAGCAGACGAATAACATCTGCTATGCGAGACATTTATTAATAAAATAGCTTTTATGAAGAGAAAAATAGCCTAATAAAACATAAGTCGGCGGATTACATATTATGTTCCGCAAAAGACGCAAGGCGACTACGCTGCACACCTTTTAAGAACACATTGGCACTACCATCAAAGTTTTTAAAACGCTCCACCACATAGGTCAAGCCCGAAGTCACTGCGGTTAAATAACTGCTATCAATTTGCGATAGATTACCCGAGCAGACAATCTTGGTGCCTTCACCACAACGCGTAATAATGGTTTTCAGTTGCGCTGCGGTCAGATTTTGACACTCATCCAATAACACAAAGGCATTTTGGATTGAACGACCACGCATAAAGTTAACCGATTTGAACTGCAAATTAGCTTTTTCTTTAATGTATTCCACCGAGCCATCTTTACACTCATCGTGTTTATGTAATACCTCCAAGGTATCAGTGATCGCCGCTAACCAAGGCAACATTTTCTCTTCCTCGGTCCCCGGTAAAAAACCAATACTCTCGGCTATTTCAGGCGTGTTACGCGTCACAATGATCTTATCAAACATTTTCCGTTCAATCACTTGCTCCAATGCTGCTGCCATCGCTAATATTGTTTTACCACTACCCGCTGGTCCAGTTAGGATCACGAGATCGATGTGCGGATTAAGCAGCGCTTCCATCGCCATACCTTGGTAAACATTCTTCGGGTGAATTCCCCACGCTTTTTGTGACATTAACCGTTCACGGCCTAAATCAACAAAACTGATATCGCCTTTATCATTACCCACGACACGTGCAGCAAAGTGATCGGTTTCATCAATCAAGTATTGGTTAATAAAACTGTCTTTTAACTGCTCTGTTTCAACCGTATGGATGGTCTTTGATCCCATAGTTTCGCTTTTCATGCTTTCACTACGGCACTCACTAATCTCTTGCCAGAAATCACCGCTGAATTTATGAAACCCAGTGGCCAAAAACTTAATATCTTCGATCAATTGATCAGAGCGATAATCTTCAACGTACCTTAACCCTGCGCCTTTAGCTTTCAAGCGCATATTAATATCTTTGGTTACCAATACGATTTCGCGTTCTGACTGACTTTGTAAAAACAGCGCCGCGTTAATAATACGATTATCAGGTTCGTTATCAGTAAAAAAAGCATCTTGCTTCATCACGCTATGATCCGCAAAAATAGAGATCTTACCCAACTTATTTTTACTTTCGACTTTTTGTAGTGGTACACCTTGGCTTATTTCTTCAGGACTGGCATTGGAAAAAATATCTTCTAGTGCACGAATAGCCACACGCGCATCACGACTCACATCTCTTCCTCGATCTTTAATGTTATCGAGTTCTTCTAACACCGTCATCGGGATCATGACATCATGTTCTTGGAAGGTGAAGATAGACAAGGGCGCGTGCAACAACACATTGGTATCGAGAATGAAAACTTTACTGTTGGTACTTTCCATAGAAACACCTCATTAAGTTCGACTAACTCTTCAAGTTTAGTCGTTGAGTTCGTTGATTTCATTTTTAGCCATTTTTTTACAATATCTATGCTGCAATACGATATACTTACACAATACATATCTCTGATGACCCTATCAGGCTTTTATTACGGAAATAAGATGACAGCAACTAAGACAGCACTTGACCCTAAGCTATTTAAAAAAATCGAAATCATTTGTGAGAAAGGTGAAGAGCAACTCGAATCTGAGCAATACGACATAGCAATCGAGACCTTTATGCAAGCTTATGATCTTGTTCCTGAACCTAAGATCCATTGGAATGTTTCAACTTGGATCCTAACTGCACTGGGTGACGCACACTTCATGCTAGGCGATTGGGCTTCGCTAGAAGAAGCGATGGGGTTTGCTATGCTATGCCCAGAAGGTGCAGTAAATCCTTATTTACACCTACGTTTAGGTCAAGCACACTTTGAACTAGGCAATATGGAACCAGCTAAAGAACAGCTAACAAAAGCGTTTGAAGCTGAAGGTGCTGAAATCTTCGGTGACGACGATGCTAAATATTTAGCATTCGCACAAGCTTAATATGCCTGACAAAATGAATAGCTAGAGCATACCACCCACACCCACATCAATATAGTTGTGGGTGGTGCTTTTGCTATTAAATACAGCTACATACTACTTCTTCACACGACAGAAAAACACTAATCTAAAATCAGCGTTAACCCCAATAACGCCGGTGTTACCACAGTCGCAATCAAGTTTGAACGTAAAAACTGAGGTTGCTGCGCAATATTCTGACCAAATTTAATACCACCATAAAGCGCATAAAATGCTAATGGCATAGGTACTAATGCAATCAAACTCAATACCGGTAAATAACCAATCACCACATAACTAATAATCAGCGCTACCGCCAATGTAGCAAAGACAGCATAGACATAATTACTGACTTTGATGCCATACGCCATTGGGAAGTCTTGCGCTTTATCTTCGTCTGCTGACGCTTTAATGTCCCCGTAGTTATTCAGCAACCATAAGTTGTTCACTAAGAAAAATGGGATCAGAGCAATCACCCAAACCAACTGCGTATACTGACCAACCAATACAAATTCGGTGCCTAGTATAATTAATAATGCAAAACCAAAACCGGGCGCCAATAACGAATAAATCGGGTGTTTTTTAATAATACTGCTGTAACTAAGTAACAGCATTAGACCGACAATGCCCACAGGCAAGATACCTAAACCAAATTGCATCACCAAGAATAAACCGCATAACAAGCTCATAACCAATGCAATAACACCGACTAAGAAGGCCGAGTTCACTTGATCTCGCGCTCGTGGATAACCCCGATGTTGCTTACGGTTGGCTTTAAATGCCCAGCAATGCTTTAAATCTGAATACTCATGGAATGTACAAATACTGACATGACCGACAAATGCTGCGATACAGGCTGCAATTAATACATAACCATTCACATCATCATGGTTTGCAACGACCGCGCTAAAACCGAGAAACACACAAACAAGTGTAAGTAAAAAATAGGATAAATTTATCGATCGTAATACTGTTTTAAATCTAAACGTTAACATAGCGAGTTCGCCTCAAATAAATACTCATTTAGAGTTATGCTAGCGCGATTTAAACAAGCTAAATTTGATCTGAATCTAAAGATCTTCCGGATTTCAATTTCAGTTACGTTAAAACAATAAACTGTGAAGTGAGATATTGATAAAATAATGGTAAGAAAAATGATATTTAAATAAATGTAACAAATAAAATATAATGTTAAAAAAATAAAGAGGAAGCGTAACAGCAATGAATCTAGCTTAGGTTATTTGTTAACTTAAGCTCATATCCCTTGATCTTACGCTTGTTCTTGCTCTTTATGGCATTTCACCGCTTTATAAGCTGAATATAACGCGTATCGCTTATACGATCTCTGCAGCTACTACTGAAATTTCAACGAGTAACGCTTCACGCGCCATACTTGCTTGTACACATGCGCGTGCTGGCGCATAACCAGCGGGAACCCAAGCATCCCACACTGCATTCATTTCAGCAAAATCAGTCATCTCTTTAATATAAATCGTTGCTGACAACATATGTTTTTTGTCACTACCAGCTTGCTCTAATAATTCAGTTACTTTTGCTAGCATCGTTTCAGTTTGTTCTTTAATACCATACGTTGCATCTGCGCATACTTGGCCACATAAGTAGATAGTGCCATTGTGCTTTACAATACGGCTCATTCTTGGTTTAGTTTCCATACGTTCTATCATGCTAAATTCTCTTCGTTAAATATCAAGATGATACCCAGCTTGTGGGTTAATCGACTAGTTTACCTTGGATAACGGATAAATTTTAGCTTAAAATTAATAGTTATGCTCTAAACTCCATTTTCGTAAAATTTTATTTTCCACTTTTGGTTCAATTTGCATTATCGCTTTGTCTAATATCTTACGTAACATTGCTTGATCTTTTCGAACCCCAAAACGATAACGATTCACGTATTTAGTCCGCCCTGATACCGTTAAATTCTTCAACCCGAGTTTGGCAATTTTGTAACGTAATACAAATAACGATTCGATGGTCGCGACAATTTCACCGTTGGCAGTTTTTTGCAGCGCCTCATCCGTGTTATCGACTCGACTAACAATGACTCTCGGGTAGTTGCTACGCAGATATTCTTCATAAACATAACCTTCAACAACGGCAACGGTTTTACCACGTAATGATTTTAAGTTACGGATCCCGTGCACATTTTTCAAGGTCGCTAATGCCGCTTCCGCTTCAACATATGGAGTCGTAAAAAGCAGCCATTGTGAACGTCTCGGGGTTTGATTCAGGAAGGACAATACATCACAGCCACCGCTACGGGTGACATCTAAACTTTGCTGCCAAGTATCTGTTTCTCTGACTTCAAACTCGACATCTAACATCTGAGAAAACACCGCGACATAATCAGCTGCAATACCAATATAACCAAGCTTAGGATCCCACGCTTCATAAGGCATCCAATTCGGGTCGATACAGAGTTTTATCGGCGCGCGACTGGTAAGGTAATTACGTTCTTCGGTTGTAAGGCGTATTTTATCGATCCCGGCATGGGCAGATAAACTAATACTGGCTAAACTTAGTGAACATAATAGCGTGATAATACAGCGTGTGTTTCTCATCGTATTGCTTCCCTCATATTGCGTTTATCCAATATAAGTTAAGACTATAAATCACGAGCTATCTAGTAAAAATCATAATTATTCATCTGTAATGCCAATAACACCCTAGGTAAAACAATATAGACAGCTAATCAGGTCAAAAATAAATGTCTTTAAGTCAGTGATAGAATTATAATTGCAGTATAATTTCACTCGATAGCATGCCATGAAATATTTATTATTACTGACAATACTCTTAAGCGGCTGTAGCACTTACCCGCTACAGACCAATTTAGATAAAGACAACTTCACCGATTATTTTGCCGTTTCGGATGTCGAGTATTACACAACCAGTTCATTGTTATATAGCCACGTTGAACAATTAGGTTTAGTCGAAGGCGAAAGCTGTCAAACCGCTGATAACCTGCCACCAGCAGAAGAACAACAAGCGAAAATAGCCGCAAAACGTCAAGCTGCCGCTCTCAATGCCAATGGTATTATTATTCGTTCGTGTATTGCCCCTCCCGCTTCAAAAGCATGCTTGAGTAGTTACCTCTGTTATGCTGATGCGATCAAGGTAACCCCTTTAACAAGCAGCAGTGACGATAGCCAATAATGAAGTTTGAACTCGATACTGTTGGGATCATTCATAGCCCATATAAAGAAAAATTTGCCGTACCGCGTCAACCAGGTTTAGTGTCGGCAGCCAAAGCACAACTGATCTTAAGCCCGCCGTATGATGAAGCGGATGCATTACGTGGTATTGAACAGTTCAGTCATGTTTGGTTGATTTTTGCGTTTCATGAAACCATGGATAAAGGCTGGAATCCGACCGTGCGCCCACCACGTTTAGGCGGGAACGAACGCTTAGGCGTATTTGCTACTCGCTCTACATTTCGCCCTAATCCATTAGGATTATCAGTAGCGAAACTCGATGGCATTAGCATTAAGAATAATCAGTGTATTTTGAATTTATCTGGTATTGACCTCGTTGACGGTACACCTATTTTAGATATCAAACCCTATGTGCCTTACGCCGATAGTTTAGCGGATGCACAAGCTGGTTATGCCAGCGACGCGCCAATTGCAGATATGCCAGTCTTGTTTGCTGATGAAGCGGTGAACCAAATAGGTGCCCAGCATAAAAAACACCCAGAATTACGCGACTTTATTGCGCAGGTATTAGCGCAAGATCCACGCCCTGCTTACAAAAAGAATAAAACCACCCGTCAGGAATACGGTGTGAAGTTATATGATTTTAATGTCCGCTGGGTAGTTGAAAGTGATATCACCACCGTTGTATCTGTCATTAAAGATGATGCGCTACCAGCACTACCGCCGGCATCTGAATAATCTACTGATTAGCGAAGACGTGGTTAAAATACTAAAAAGCCGATTCACTGTTTAGCAGTCAATCGGCTTTTTTATTCCAACATTATCTGGTTTAACGCCAGTGCTGTAATCGGTACTATCTTCGGTATTATAAGAAGAACAAACGCCATAGCCAGTTAGAATCTAAATCGTCTTTACAGGTCCGATACTGACCCGCATATCTTAACGAACGTTGTTCCACTTTTTTCGCGACTTTCTTCAACCAAGGCTTTTGATTATAGGTTTTACGCTGATAACCGCCCCAACCTTCATGGTAATTCAAGTATTGCTGCTCTGCACTCCACTTAGATACACCATTGATTTTTTGGGTTTTATTCATAAACCACCCCATAAAATCCATGGCATCATGGAAATTAGAACGGCTTGACCAGCTATTACCAGTTTCCCTCACGTAATCATCCCAGGTCATGGTTTTTGCTTGTGCATAACCATAAGCAGAACTTGCGCGCCCCGTTGGAATGATCCACCAATACTGCATCGGCGGTTGCGCATTATGTTTAAATGAACTCTCTTGATACATCATTGCCATTGGCACATGTACAGGCACACCCCATTTTTCGTTACTGTCCATGGCAGCTTCATACCAATCGTATTTTTCAATAAAAATATCGCAAATATTTTCCGGATTACTCGGTTGTGAAGCACAACCAAACAATACGCTGCTAACCATTATAAGTGCAGCTAATCTCAGTATTTTTTTCATTTTAAATAACACAAATCCAATTTTGGCAGCCAGTATATGACCTCCGAGAAACGAATAAAAGGACAGCAGTCAAAAATAAATAAAACTAATCACTAACTTTTACTGTTTACTCTGGCTATGCCCTGTTAAAATCGCTCTCTTATATCGATTTTATTAGTAAATAAAGGAACGTTATGCGCAGCAGCAACTACTTGCTTTCAACTTTGAAAGAAACTCCAAATGACGCAGAAGTAATTAGCCACCAGCTAATGCTTCGTGCAGGTATGGTTCGTCGTCTTGCATCAGGTCTATACACTTGGTTACCGACAGGCTTACGAGTTTTACGTAAAGTAGAAAACATCGTACGTGAAGAGATGGATAAAGCAGGTGCTGTTGAAACTCTAATGCCGATGGTTCAGCCCGCTGACTTATGGCAAGAAACAGGTCGTATCGATAAATTTGGTCCAGAGTTGTTACGCATTAACGATCGCCACAACCGTCCTTTTGTTTTAGGTCCAACGCACGAAGAAGTGATCACTGATATCGCGCGTAAAGAAATCAACAGCTACAAGCAGCTACCGTTGACGCTTTACCAAATCCAAACTAAATTCCGTGATGAAGTTCGTCCTCGTTTCGGTGTAATGCGTTCACGTGAATTCCTGATGAAAGATGCTTACTCTTTCCATTTATCAGATGAATGTCTAAACGATACGTACAACAAAATGCACACAGCATATTGCAACATCTTCGAACGCATTGGCCTAGAATACCGTCCGGTACTCGCTGATACTGGTTCAATTGGTGGTGCTGTATCTCACGAATTCCACGTACTTGCAGAAAGCGGCGAAGACGATATCGTATTCTCTGACGGCAGCGATTACGCAGCAAACATTGAAAAAGCAGAAGCACTTGCACCTGCTGGCGACCGTCCTGCAGCAACTCAAGCGCTAACTGTTGTTGATACGCCAGATGCACATAGCATCGAAGACGTATGTAAATTCTTAAGTGTTGATGCAACACAAACAGTGAAAACACTGCTTGTTGCTGCTGAAGCTGAAGAAGGCGAAGCACAAGGCGTTATCGCACTGGTACTACGCGGTGATCACGAACTAAACGAAGTGAAAGCAGAGAAAATTGCAGGCGTTGCAGCTCCGTTAACATTTGCTAACGAAGCACAAATCCAAGCAGCAGCAAACTGCGATGCGGGTTCTATCGGTCCTAAAGGTCTGAACTGCCCTGTTGTTGTTGACCGCTCAGCTGCACACCTAGCAGACTTTGTTTGTGGTGCTAACGTGAATGGCCAGCACATCACTGGCGCTAACTGGGATCGTGATATTAGCGATTACACAGTTGCAGATATCCGTAACGTTGTTGAAGGTGAAGCGAGCCCATGTGGTAAGGGTACACTTTCTATTAAACGTGGTATCGAAGTTGGTCATATCTTCCAACTTGGTACGCAATACGCTGAATCTATGGGTGCTGGCGTACTAAACATGCAAGGTAAACAGCAAACGATGACAATGGGTTGTTATGGTGTTGGTGTTTCTCGTATCGTTGCTTCAGCAATCGAACAAAACCACGATGAAAACGGTATTATCTGGAACGAGTCTATCGCACCATACAAAGTATCTATCATCCCAATGAACATGCATAAATCAGCAGAAGTAAAAGAAGCAGCAGAGAAAATCTACGCTGACCTTCAAGCAGCTGGTATCGAAGTATTGTTCGATGATCGTAAAGAGCGCCCAGGTGTAATGTTTGCGGATTCTGAACTTATCGGTATCCCACACAACATCATCATTGGTGATCGTAGTCTGAAGAATGGTCTAGTTGACCACAAACTACGTACGACTGGTGATAAGACAGAGATCGCACTGACTGATATCGTTGAGCATATTAAAAGCCTACTAGCTTAAGCTAACTGGTAATTAACTCTCGTCTGTTAAAACAATTCAAAGCCAAGCATCTGCTTGGCTTTTTCGTATCTGCATTTCGACATATAGCAGCGCACGATATAACGCTAAATATACCAAGCTAACTAACAGCATCGAAACTCTAATCGTCAATATTTTATCACCAACAGTGCCGCTATTGGACTAAACCAGTCGTTTACTTATAGCATTCATGTACCGTATTAACTTAGGTTGCTAACATCGTCCATTCGACAACAAGGTGGATGTAATGAACAAACAGCAAGGGTTTACATTAATCGAATTGACTATCGCTATTATCATACTCGGTATACTTGCCGCATCTGCGGTCCCTAAATTCACCAACCTATCATCCGACGCTCGCCTTGCCGTTCTTAAAGGTATGGAAGGAGCCCTACGTAGTGGTGTTAACTTGATCTATGCTAAAGCTGTACTGACTAATCAAGATAATCCACCTGAAGAAGATAAAGACAAATTCGTTGCCGATATTGATGGCATTACCATGACATTACACAGTGGTTACCCAGATGGTAATTGGATGAACGGAGTGCGCTATGCCATTAGTTTAGATGACGTCGAATTTTCTAAACAAGCCGAAGATATATGTAAATCAAATTGGTGTGGCAGAGGCGAGCAACAAGAGTTACCGAGTGGCATCGTTATAACCCAAGGCTATATCGCCAAAGTATTCCCACAAGGTTATAGTTGGAATGATCAATGCGGGGTCTACTATATTAATTATCACGATGGATCTAAGCCTGAAATTGGCCTAGAAACCAAAGAGTGTAAATAAGCTAAACCATCACATAACCCACGCATCCCCCCCCTTTCTTATCATCTACAGAGTCTATATTTACAGCGCTACTTTGGGCTGTTAACATGCCGCCATTATAGATAAGGGCGAGAGCAATGAATAAGCAGCAAGGTTTTACATTAATAGAACTCGTCATCGTCATTATCGTATTAGGCATACTTGCCGCTACTGCCATCCCTAAATTTACCAACTTATCATCTGACGCCCGCATTGCATCACTTAAAGGCATGGAAGGTGCTATGCGCAGTGGTACGAATTTAATTCACTCTAAAGCAGTGGTTAATAATCAAGATGTGAACGAAGCAACACTCTCCATTGATGGTATCAACATCTTATTACACAGTGGTTACCCTGTTGGTAATTGGATGAATGGTATTCGTTACATTGTTAATTTAGATACGGTCGAATTTTCCAAGGACAACGCAATATGCACAACGGATTGGTGCGGCATGGGAAATGCGACAACGATACCGAGTGGCATTATCAGTACAACATATCCCGGTCGTATCGGTAAAGTATTCCCACGTGGTTATCGTTGGAGTGACCAATGTGGCGTTTACTACCTTAATCATCAAGACGGTACACCCGCTATCATCGGGCTAGAAACTGAAGATTGTAAATAAGTAACAGCATCATTAAAGCCAAGTACTCCCTTGGCATAATAATCAATACTTCAAATTACCCCACACTCCACAGTATTAATTTGGCGAAGGCGTTAGTCTTTAACAATAATTAAGATATAGCGCGGCATTGGTAATGAAACTGAGGCTTAACTATATGTTGGGGGCTTATGACTGGGACTAAACAAGGATTGTTACTAACAGGCGGTGGCGCGAGGGCGGCTTATCAAGTCGGTGCGTTAAAAGCCATTGCGGAATTCTACCCGCGTAATCATGGTACACCCTTTAAAATTATTACCGGCACATCAGCAGGCGCTATCAACAGTTGCGCAATAGCTTGTTATGCAAGTTGCTTCCGTTTAGGCGTGAAAAAACTCGAATATATCTGGAATAACTTCCACGCGAATCAAGTTTTTCAATGCAGTTTTAATGAGATATCCCGACACTTGTTATTAACGTTCCTATCCAAGTTTCAGTCTCCACATGTCACACGCCAGCCAGTATCGCTGTTTAACAACAAGCCCTTACATCAATTACTCGATCGCTATTTGGATATGCGTCGTATCGATATCAACATTCAACGTCAGCACCTCGATGCTATTTCGATCACCGCGTCCGACTATAACAACGGCGACTCAATCAGCTTTTTTCAAGGAAACCAACAACTACAAGAGTGGCAACGCGCCCGCCGCAGTGGTTTACGAACTCGTTTACACACTAATCATTTATTAGCGTCGTCTGCGATCCCGTTAGTTTTTCCTTGTACCCAGATAGGCCGTGATTTTTATGGTGACGGTTCAGTACATCAACTCTCACCACTGAGCCCCGCTATTCACCTTGGCGCAGAGAAACTATTAGTTATCGGTGCCGAGCAGCCACCACAACAACTTAAACCCGGTGAAGTACGGCAAACCCCATCGGGCGCTGATATTGCAGGACACCTGCTTGATACCATCTTTACCGATACCCTCAACTCCGACATCGAACGCTTAACCCGCGTTAATGATACGCTGGCATTAACACCTGAATCTCAGCAAGCATCACTACAATCATCATTGAAGATGAAACAGATCGGCTTATTCAGACTCGCTAATGAGCATGATATCAATGCCATTGCCGATAAATATTTTCACGATTTACCCATCACCATTCGCACCTTATTACGAACTATCGGCGTCAATCAACACAGCCATTCATCCATCACGTCTTATCTGATGTTTGAACAAAATTATACCCGAGATTTGATGAATCTAGGCTATCAAGATGTATTAAAACAGGAGAAGGAATTAAGAACATTTTTAGCCATATAAGCTAACCAGGCCAATCCCCTAATAATCGATGTTCCGCACGTTTAACATAACGAGAAGGCCCACAAAGCAATATCACATCTCCCGCTTCAAACATAAAATCTGGATGCACGTGAGTTAATTCGACACCTTGCCGACGCACGGCACGATAGCTAACCTCTTTAAGCTTAACTTCAGTAACTGTTTTACCAATAGCATAGGCGCCCAACTCAAGACGGATCGCATGTAGCCGCTCTAACACTTCACTTTCTTCAAAGGGGATATTACTTTCGCCACCAAAATAAAAACCATGTAAATGATTATAATGACCCTGACGTTCGTGCTGTAGACGTTTCAAAATACGCTTTATTGGCACGCCTGATATCGCTAATACATGGGATACCATCATCAAACTGCCCTCTAACGATTCCGGCACGACATCGGTTGCACCAGCATCCTGTAGTTTCTGCATGGTCGAGTCATCAGTAGTTCGCACTAACACTTTCGCTTCAGTCAAAGGTTTCACTATTTTTAGTAACTCGATAGCCTTTTCAGTATCTTTGAAAGTAATAATTATCGACTTGGCTTTATCAACTCCCAACATCATTTGAATTTCACGGCGACTTGCATCCCCGAACTCAATTTTTTCACCACCATTTAATGCCTCTTGCACGCGAACAGGATCACGATCGATGACAGTATAAGGAATACCTTCAATTTTTAAGAAACGCGCGATAGTTTGACCACTTCGGCCATAACCACAAACGATGACATGATCGATGTATTGCCCGGGCAGTGGCGGTGACAGTCCGCTTTTAGGGACAACTTTAGATTGGAACATTAACCGCCTAACGATGTCTTGATGACAATTGATTAACCAAGGTGTCATCGCCATACTCACAACCCCGACACCAACCAAGGTCGAAATTAACGATAGCGGTAATAATTCTAGCTTACCGGCTAATGCCAAGAGCACAAAACCAAACTCCCCCATTTGCGCTAAAACCAGTCCAGTACTCAGGGCATTACGACTGCTCTCACCTAAACTTTTAGCTAACACGAATACCAAAATTATTTTGGTTAACATCATCACAGTTAGCACAATAACCAAACGAGGCCAATCTGCCAATAAACTCGGCAAGTTTAGTAACATCCCGATAGTAATAAAGAAAAGTCCCATTAATACATCACGAAATGGGCGAATATCAGCTTCTAGCTGGTGTCGATAAGGTCCTTCACCTAACATCATGCCAGCTAAAAAGGCACCTAATGCCATCGATAAACCTAACCAATGGGTGATGAGTCCGGCAATCAATGCCACTAATAAAGTCGACATCACAAATAACTCATCGGAACGAGTTAACGCGATCTCTTTAAATACGGTCGGTAAGATCCAGCGCCCCACTGACAGGATCAGAGATACAGCAAACAAACCTTTAACCAACGCCCAGCCCATTTGTTCGGCTATCAACATCATGTCGCCACTTTGCTGCGCCAATAACGGGATCATAATAAGGAAAGGGACAACTGCGATGTCTTGAAATAACAACACACTGATCGACAACTTAGACATGCGTGTATTAAGTAACTTCGATTCGGCTAACTGCTTGATCACGATCGCCGTCGATGACATTAACATCGCCGACGCCACGACAAAGGCTTGCGACCAATACAATGAAGCAAATATGCCTAGCATAGTGAAGATCAATCCAACAGACATCACCTGGCCGCCACCAAGCCCTAACACCAAATGCCGCATCGATAATAAGCGTGGTAAAGAAAACTCTAACCCCAATGAGAACATCAGGAATACCACACCCAGCTCAGCAAACAGTTCTATATCTGCTTGTTCTACGATTAACTGGAATCCATAAGGCCCTGCGATAATACCGGTGGCTAGATACGCGAGGATCGGCGGAAGCTGAATGCGCTGAAATAACGCCACCAGAGCGACGGCGATAGAAAGTAATAAGATGATATCAACAAACAAAATATTACCTCCAAAGCGGATCGAGTGGATGTCAAAGTAGGCTTTCCAGATAATACCAAACCAATACTATTAAAGAATATGTACCAGCTCTCGATTTAACAAGTTAGCGCAAGGATCAATGAAAAGATCATCATTAACTAAACTTCCCATTTAACTTTTTATTTACTTAATAATGGTATGGTAAATGCATATTTTACTACTACACTGAATAATGTAATTTTTTTGACAGAGGTAAAAATGGATAACTTAAGCATCATAAATACCCACAAAATACATACTAATTATGGGTTTACTGCGCCGAAAAGGCAGCAGAAATTGACGCCTGCGCAAACCATTGCCACGTTAAAAACGTTACAAACAAGTCTAGATGTCGAATCTTTATTGACTAATTTTGCCGCAATAGCGGCAGAACATGTCCGCTTCAGCGGTTTAAGCTTTACCGACGCGACAAATAACATTCAACTAAAATCTGATTGCACGGCTGTTTTTCAACAAAATTACCATTTATCCGCAATGGGAAAAGATCTTGGGTCTTTGTTATACAGCTCGGTAAATCCTTTAAAGCTAAATGAACTCAGTTTGCTAAAAGAGTTACATCAACTACTCGAAACCAATCTAATGCACGCCTTGGTGTTACAAGAGATGCAAATCAGGATCATGAAAGATCACTTAACTGGTTTAGATAATCGCGCTAGCTTTGATGAAAACATTCTGCGATCTTACAGTTTGTGCCAACGCCATAAATCGAATATGGCTTTGTTGATTACTGATTTAGATAACTTCAAACGTGTCAATGATACTTATGGTCATCAGTTTGGCGATCGCATATTGAAACATTACGCGCACATATTACAACGCAGTATTCGTAATAGTGATATGGCCTTTCGATTAGGCGGTGATGAATTTGCTATTATCTTGCAACCGGCATCATCACAATCAACTAATTTAGTCATCGAACGTATTTACAGCGAGATTAAATGTGATCCATTACTGAGTGAATTTAATATTACCTCAGCAATTGGTTCTGCAATGTGGCGAGCTGGTGAAACGATTGAGAGTTTATTCAACATTGCTGATGAAGATCTGTATAACAGTAAAGTGAATATAAAATAAAAAAGCTCACCAAATCAAATTTGATGAGCTTTATTAAGTATAGAACAGCTTAGCCTAGTATTAATTGTTATTTGCTTACCTGTTACTTACATCACTATTTTCATCGCTATTATTGGCTAACTTATTTACGTAATAGTCTTAATGCATTTGCTGTTACCAAAGCTGTCGCACCTGAATCAGCTAAAATAGCTACCCACAGTCCCGTCATCCCTAGTAATGTTGTCACCAAAAATACCGCTTTAAGACCAACAGCCAAGCCTATGTTTTGCTTAATATTGGTAAGTGTAGCCTGACCTAGTTCCACCATTTGTGGTAATTCCACCAAGCGATTATGCATCAAGGCAACATCTGCAGCCTCTAACGCCACATCAGTACCACCACCCATCGCAATACCTAAACTTGCACTTTTCATTGCTGGCGCATCATTAATACCATCACCAACCATGGCCGTGTCTTTGTCTTGGCTAAGTTCACCAACAATGCGTGATTTGTCTTCAGGTAGTAATTCAGCACGATATTCCATGCCTAGTGAATCAGCGATTACTTTAGCAGTTCGGCGATTATCACCCGTTAACATCACGGTATTAATACCTAATCGCTGCAACTCTTCAATCGCTTGTCGCGCATCTTCACGAATACTATCGGCCAATGCGACTAACCCGATCACTTGCTCATCTTGCAGCACAACAACGGTCGTGTTTCCTTTATTTTCAAGATCTTCAATAGCTGTTTTTACATGTGTGAGTTCAGCCAGCTTTGCCGTCATGTGGTGTGGTGCCAGCAATTTAATTAACTGTGTTTCACCATCATGCTGCACTTCACCTTGTACACCCAAGCCTGCTAGTGTTTGATCATTACTCACGGTTAATAAAGGCACTGATTGACGTTCTGCATGAGTCAAAATTGCCGTTGCTAATGGGTGATTTGAAGTTTGCTCAATACTGGCAGCAAGCTGTAATACTTTGCTTTCATCATCAATGAAGCTAACAACACTCGTTACCTCTGGCACGCCTTGCGTTAAGGTTCCGGTTTTATCAAAGGCTATTTGTTGAATACGACCAATTTGCTCTAGCGCTGCGCCACCTTTAACTAATACACCACGCTTACTTGAAGCGGATAATGCCGATGTCACTGCTGCAGGCGTTGAAATAACCAATGCACAAGGACATGCAATCAAGAGTAATGTCAGGCCTTTATAAACCCATTCAGTCCAATCGCCACCAAATAATAACGGTGGCACAACCACAACCGCTAACGCTAACAACATCATTGCCGGCGTATACCAACGGCTGAAACCATCAAGGAATCGTTCAATTGGTGCTTTATTTTCTTCTGCTTCTTCAATCAAATGTAGAATACGGTCAATCGCATTATTACCCGACTCAGACACAACACGTAGCAGAGCGACGCGGTTAACAGCTAAGCTGCCCGCCATGACTATATCTTCTGCTTGATGTTCTACAGGTACTGATTCACCCGTTAATGCACTTTCATCAAAGCTAATACCAGACGCTAATAGCGCGCCATCTGCAGGTAAACGGTCACCCGGTTTTATTTCAATTATATCACCTGGTTGTAAATCACTTGCAGAAACGACCACACGCTTATCACCAACGATAGTGGTGGCATCTTCAGGCACTAACGACATTAAAGATTTAACGCCTTTACGTGCCTTCCCCGCTGCATATGATTCCAGTTTTTCACCGATCATGAATAACACGAGTACCATTGCCGATTCAGCTGTTTCCCCTAAGATAAGCGCACCGACAGTCGCAACTGACATCAAGGTTTCGATGGCAAACGGGGTACCTGAACGTGCTAATTTAATCGAACGGTTAATAACAGGGATAACACCAAATACACTGGCGAAGGTAAATAACCACTGACTCGCTTCACTGTTAAATTGCGTTAAGATCGCTGCGATAACAATTGCACTGACTAACGTGATCGCATGCCAATGTTCGCGTAGACTTTGTGATAATGAGGTCTCTTCAGCAACGTCTGTCGCTTTTTTACCGACTTCTTGTAATTTGAATCCGGCTTTAACCACTGCATCAGTAACTTGCTGCTTGATGCTATCAACGGCATCTGTATTGACTTCTTTTTTGATATCAACAAGTAGCTTTTCAGTGGCGAATGCAACTCGACATTGTTGTACTTGTGGTAATGCTTGAACGGCTTTTTCTACTTTACGGGCACAACTAGGACAGTCCATGCCTTTCACTAACCAAGATAAACGGGTAGTTAAACTACTGGACTCGGGCTCCTCGTCATCAGCAATAATCTCATTTGATTCTGTGCGTGCGCAGCAAGAGTCGCTACTGCTGGTACTGACTTGATGTTCATCAGTATGTTGATGTTCATGGACGTGGGTTTTGCTGTGATCGTTATCACAACATCCCTGATTTGATTTTACTGCTATTGGTGCTGTTTTCGATGCAGTGTCTTTAGAGACTGTTGTTTTAGAAACAGTGCTGCCTTTACATGACATAAGTTTATCCTCGTAAATAGAATTAATGTTAGCAATATGAGTAACAGTTAATGCGTTCAAGCTAGTTAACTTACATATAAATATATATTCATATTAACTTTCATTCAAGTGTATTTACAAAAAAAAGCTAATTCAGTCGTTATCGTTAACGAATAAATTAGCTTAGATGTACTTAATTATGATGTTAGTAGTGTCAATCGAACTATTTCGATGTCAATAATTCCGACTGCAGCTGTGCTAAAAAATCACGCATATACACACTACGACGCTGAGCTTCAGCCTTGGCGGCTTGTGTTTTCATGCTATCACCGAGCGTTAATAGCTTGGTAAAGAAGTGGTCTAACGTATACACACTGTCATCAGGTTCACGCGTTTCACATAATGGATCGATACTACTATAAAGCTGACGATTCAGTTTACCGCCAACTAAAATACAGCGGGCAATACCTATCGCGCCTAACGCATCCATACGATCTGCGTCTTGCAGTATTTTAGCTTCTAAAGTTTCAGGGCTGATATTGGCACTAAAACTATGAGCAACAATCGCGTGGTGAATTGCCTTGTGATATTGCGCAGGATAATCAATCTGTTGTAGAAATTCAACAGCGCAATCAGCTGCTAACAATGAGGCTTGCTTACGTTGTGGGTGATCTTTGGCAACAGCAACACAATCATGTAACCACGCAGCAGGCTCTAAGATCGCTAGGTCTGCACCTTCGCTATCAGCAAGTTGTCTCGCGGTTGCGACAACACGTTCAATATGATCGATATCATGGGCACGGTCATCGCTCCCCAACTGTGTTAGAAATTCAATAAACAGGTTTCGCATAACAGACTCTTCGACATTTAGTGATTAAAAAAGGTAATTAATGCTCAGTAACGTGGCACGCAAGATCATGAACAACGTGACGAATATGATGATCATCAAGTCGATAGAGTATTTGTTTACCTTGACGTTCAGAGCGTAAAATACGCGCTTCACGTAAGTGACGTAAATGATGACTGGTTAATGATTGTGACATACCAGACACGGCTGATAATTCAGATACAGCAACAGGCCCCGCCATGCAAGCAAGCACTAAACGAATACGCCCTTCATCACCTAGTAAGTGAAACAAATGCGCTAGTGAGGCAATATGCTTATCATCCAACGCTGGCAGTTCTGCACTACACTGCGGTTCTGGGCAGCATTGAGATTCTAATTTTGGCATTATGCCTCGCTTATAATTATTTGAAGTAATTGAAAGTGTAACACTTGAGGTTGTAGGGGCAAGATCAAAAATGCCAGCATCATACGACCTAATGGCACGTAATCAGCTGGCATTTTTTAACATCAACGTGACGCTTATCTTAGCGGCATCACATTGACGGTATTACATTCAAATTAGATGAATGCTAGTTTCGCGATGAATACAACAGCAAGTACATTCATACCTAATGATACATCAGCAGAACGACCAGTCGCATGCTTGATAATAGCAAATGATAGGAAGCCTAAGATAATACCATCAGCAATTGAATACGTTAGCGGCATCATGATTGCAGTGATGGCAGCAGGAACGTAGTCTGTGAACTCATCCCAGTTAACTTTATTCAAGCTACCAACCATTAAGAAAGCAACATAGATTAATGCGCCCGCTGTTGCATAGCTTGGTACAATCTGAGCAATCGGTGCAAAGAACATCGCCGCTAAGAATAGTAGACCAACCACAACCGCAGTCAAACCTGTACGGCCACCTTCAGCAATACCCGCATTACTTTCAACGTATGTAGTTACTGGTGGGCAACCAATCATCGCGCCAGCAACACTTGCAACACTATCCGCTGTTAAGGCTTTATTTAGGTTTTCAATTTTGCCGTCTTTATTATACATGCCAGCTTTATCAGCCACGCCGATCATCGTACCCGCAGTATCAAACATGTTCACAAATAGGAATGCTAGGATAATACTAACCATAGATACGTCTAACGCACCCATTACATCCATTTGCATGAATGTTTTTGATAAGCCAGTCGGTAATGATACAGCTTGCTCAGGTAAGGTAACTAGACCCATCACAGCACTGATTACTGTCACCGCGATAATACCAATAAGTACAGCCCCGAATACTTTACGTGTTGCTAAGATTGCAATAATAAGGAAGCTTAGTGCACCTAAAATTACTTTCGGGTCGTGGAAATTACCTAACGTTACTAACGTTGCAGGGCTAGCAGTAATGATGCCTGCTGCTTTTAAGCCGATAATACCTAAGAACAGACCAACACCCGCCGTCATAGCATAACGTAAGCTATGTGGGATGCTATCGATGATCCAACCGCGTAATTTAGTCACACTCATAATAACGAATATGATACTTGAAATGAATACAGCGCCTAATGCAACCTGCCAAGAATATTCCATACCTTTCACTACTGCGAAAGTGAAGAATGCATTCAAACCCATACCTGGTGCTAAACCAACAGGCCAGTTAGCGTAAAGACCCATAAAGATGCAACCAATTGCCGCACTCAGTGCTGTCGCAACGAATACTGCTTGATAATCCATACCAGCAATAGACATGATGTCAGGGTTAACAAATAAGATATAAGCCATGGTAACGAAAGTCGTTAAACCAGCCATTACTTCTGTTTTAATCGTGGTGTTATGCGCTTTTAGCTTAAACAACTTTTCCATCAAAGTGGCAAAAGCAGACGGGTTTTGTGATTCAGAGGTAGACTTACTTGCGGTATTCATTTAAAGGTACTCACTTTTTATTTCGTTCATCTTACGCACTATATGGCAGTGGTTGCCTGTACTTATTGCTCTTTCAGCAACTGATAGATACAGACTAAGATGACTGGTTGTTTAATAAATGGCTGTCGCTTAGCGGAAAAGTGGAAAGTTCTAAGCTGACAATTATTAACTAACCGGATTTAAAATATAGGTAATTATTACCTGCTATATTCACTTTGTGAACGGGCGGGATTATCTGCTAATTCGCGTTAAATTGGAAGTTTTTTGTCTAAAATGCACACTTTTATTAGCAAAAATAATAATCTATTGATGTAAAAGCTCTCAAGCCTCTGAAAGTACTCTTTTTAAGGTAAAAAAATACCAGCGTTAAGCTGGTATTTTTCAATAAAAATGATTATAAAGTCATTTTTATATGATAATTAGTCACGAGCATAGATAACGTGACCGTCATCTTCTTCGTCCCAATCATCCCAATCGTCATCATCATCGCTATCTTCAATAACTGCGTGATTAGCAATTTGGTCTTTATGGTATTCATCCCATAAGAAACCGATATCGCCATCATCTTCAACAGGCATTTCGATCTTCGGACGTGGCATAGCTTCAATTTGTTCCATCATCGCGCGAACAAGATCTTTTGTACCAACGCCACTTGAAGCAGACATGGTATGAACTTCGCCTTCCCAATTAATCGCTTCAACAACAGCTTTAATTGTTTCTTCAGCTTCCTCATCTAATACAAGATCGGTTTTGTTAAACACTAACCAACATGTTTTAGCTGCTAGCTTAGCACTGTATTTTTCCAGTTCGCTAACAATAACTTTTGCATTTTCAGCTGGATCACTCATGTTTTCAGGTAATAGATCAACAATGTGAACCATTAAACGACAACGTTCTAAGTGACGTAGGAAGCGGATACCTAGACCAGCGCCATCAGAAGCACCTTCAATAAGACCAGGAATATCGGCGACCACGAAGCTACGCTCAGGGCTTGCACTTACTACACCTAGGTTAGGTACTAATGTTGTAAACGGGTAGTTTGCAACTTTAGGTTTCGCAGCAGAGATTGCACGAATGAAAGTAGACTTACCCGCATTTGGTAAACCTAATAAACCAACATCCGCAAGTAGCATAAGTTCTAAACGTAAGTTACGCACTTCACCTGGTGTACCCAATGTCTTTTGACGAGGAGCACGGTTTACACTACTTTTAAAACGTGTGTTACCTAAACCGTGGAAACCAGCTTTAGCAACCATTTTACGTTGACCGTGCATAACTAGATCGGCAATAACTTCGCCAGTATCATCATCAGCTACACGCGTACCAACAGGAACACGTAAAGTGATATCTTCACCACGCGCACCAGTTTGATCTTTAGGGCGACCATTCTCACCACGTTCCGCTTTATGGAAACGGACAAAACGAAAATCGACTAGCGTATTTAAGTTTTCATCTGCAATCATATATACATGACCACCATCGCCGCCGTCACCACCATCAGGGCCACCACGAGCAACATATTTTTCACGGCGGAAGCTTACACAACCACTGCCGCCATCACCGGCTTCAACTTTGATTCGGGTTTCATCTACAAATTTCATTTCGCTATCGCTCCTACAAATTAGGAATGCAGTTAGTTGCACGGATTAACTAATCACATACTTACCGTTTTGACTCGGTGAATAAATTAATTAATCCGTGCAACTATCAACTTCTATGGAGTCTCATGACTAACCAAGCTTACCCTGCTTGTATGGGTCAATTCTCTCTCAACATTTTATCATTCTATTTTTTATTGCTAAAATTTATTTTTACAATAAAAAAACCCCGCCATATAGGCGGGGTTTAAAAATTCTTAGTTTGCGCTGAAATTATTCAGCTACAATGCTAATGAACTTACGGTTTTGTGGTCCTTTAACTTCGAACTGCACTTTACCGCTAGCTTTAGCGAATAGAGTGTGGTCACGACCACAACCTACGTTTGTACCAGCGTGGAATTTAGTACCACGTTGACGAACTAGAATGTTACCCGCAAGAACTGATTCACCACCAAAACGTTTAACACCTAAACGTTTGCTTTCTGAATCACGACCGTTGTTGGTACTACCACCAGCTTTCTTATGTGCCATCTTTTAGTACTCCTGATTAAGCGATTTTAGTAATCTTAACTTCTGTAAACCATTGACGGTGACCCATCTGTTTACGAGAGTGCTTACGACGACGGAATTTAAGGATTTTAACCTTGTCCGCACGACCATGAGATACCACTTCAGCAGTGATTTTTTTACCTTCAAGGTAAGGTGCGCCAACTTCGATATTCTCGCCGTTAGCTACCATTAATACTTCGTTAAATTCGATGCTTGAACCAGCTTCAACGTCTAGAAGTTCTAGACGAAGAGTTTGACCTTCAGCAACGCGGTGTTGTTTGCCACCGCTTAGGAAAACAGCATACATGTTTTCTGACTCCGATTCGTGTCCAGCGTACCTTAGGTAGCGACACGTCATAATAATTTATAACAATGGCGCGAATTCTACTCAAAACTTTGCAGTTAGGCAAGCTGATTTTCAAAATAAATATAAATAAGCAGGAAAGTAGTAAATCGCGACCGCTTAAGCCTTTCGACTATTACAATTTAGTGTACAATTACGACATAAATTTGACGGCATTTTATCTTATAGCGAACTATCAAGATAGAGCTAGCGATGAATATAGCAAACAATAGTCTTAAAAAATCGTCATACCACTATATAAAGCAGCACGGAATCTTTTACACATGGACATAAAAGCCATTCAAGCGTTATCTAAACAAGATATGGACGCTGTCAATGAACTCATTCTAGAACGACTGCAATCAGATGTTGCCCTCGTTAATCAAGTGGGTTATTACATTGTAAATGGTGGCGGTAAACGCATTCGTCCACTAATCGCAACATTAAGTGCACGCGCACTGGGTTACCAGGGTCAACAACATGTTGATGTGGCCGCTATCATCGAGTTCATCCATACTTCAACACTATTACATGATGACGTAGTTGATGAGTCAGACATGCGTCGCGGTCGTGATACTGCCAATGCGATGTTTGGTAATGCAGCAAGTGTATTAGTCGGTGACTTCCTTTATTCACGTTCTTTTCAAATGATGGCAAAACTGCATAACAGTAAAATCATCGATATTTTGTCTGATGCAACCAATGTGATTGCCGAAGGTGAAGTATTACAATTGATGAACTGTAATGATGCCGACACTGACGAAAAACGTTATATGGACGTTATCTATTATAAGACAGCCAAACTATTCGAAGCCGCGACACAACTTGCAGCGGTCATTTCTGACCAGCCTGCAGACATTGAACAAGCGATGATTGATTATGGTGTACATTTAGGTGCTGCATTCCAACTTATCGATGATGTGATGGATTACACTGCAGATGCTCAAGAAATGGGTAAAAATGTGGGTGATGACCTTGCTGAAGGTAAACCAACACTACCATTAATTCATGCGATGGCTAACGGTACTGAAGCTGAAGCATTAATGGTGCGTGAAGCAATCGAGAAAATGAATGGCATGGATAACCTTGAGGCTATTCTGGCAATTCTTGAACGCACAGGTTCATTAAACTATTGTTTCGATAAGGCCCAGCAAGAAGCTGATTTAGCTATTGCAGCCATTGCGGTATTACCTGAGTCTGAATACAAGCAAGCGCTTATTTCATTGGCTTATATTGCAGCGAACCGCAGTAACTAATAAAACCTTAATTTGGGGTGTAAATCTAAACCCAATGAAAAAAAACCGCAGCGACTATGATGCGGTTTTTTTATATCTGCAATATCATGCTCGTGACTTTTAAAAGCGGACTTTAAAGTCTACGTTTTCTCTCTGAATTTTAGATACAAAAAAGGCCGCATAAGCGACCTTTTATTTATCAGTTTAACCAGTCAGACTTATACGTCGTATGGGTTAACTAATACCATTGTTTCGTTACGATCTGGGCCAGTTGATACGATATGAATTGGCACGCCCGTAATTTCTTCAATACGCTTGATGTAAGCGATTGCAGCTTCTGGAAGTTGTTCTAGAGTTGTTGCGCCGTATGTTACGTCGTTCCAACCTGACATTTCTTCGTATACTGGTTCAACAAGTTCATAACCGTCAGCAGCCATAGGTGGCACGTCAAGGATTGAACCGTCTTGTTGCATGTAACCAGTACAGATTTTCAGCGTTTCTAAACCATCTAATACATCTAGCTTAGTTAGGCAGAAACCTGTGATGCTGTTTAACTGAATTGCACGTTTCATTGCAACTGCGTCAAACCAACCACAACGACGCTCACGTCCAGTAGTTGCGCCAAATTCATGACCTTTAACACCTAGGTGATTACCGATTTCATCATCAAGTTCAGTTGGGAATGGACCAGAACCAACACGTGTAGTGTAAGCTTTAGTAATACCAAGAACATAATCGATGTGACATGGACCAAAACCACTACCAGTAGCTACGCCACCTGCAGTTGTGTTTGATGATGTTACATACGGGTAAGTACCGTGATCGATATCTAGTAATGTACCTTGAGCACCTTCAAACATGATGTCATCACCGCGGCGACGTGCATCATCAAGAAGCGAAGTTACGTCTACGATCATGTCTAGTAAGATAGGTGCAACTTCGTGCATCTGTGCTAGAACATCTTCATAGCTTACTTCAGGTTCATTATAGTAATGCTGTAGTTGGAAGTTATGGTATTCCATTACTTCTTTCAATTTAACAGCAAACTGTTCCATGTTGAATAGATCACCAACACGCAAGCCACGACGAGCAACTTTGTCTTCGTAAGCTGGACCGATACCACGACCAGTTGTACCGATTGCTTTTTTGCCACGTGCTTTTTCACGGGCATTATCAAGCGATACATGGTATGGAAGGATTAATGGACACGCTTCACTGATAAGCATACGCTCGCGAGCAGGAATACCACGCTCTTCAAGCATTTTAACTTCAGTCATTAATGCATCAGGAGCCAGTACAACACCATTACCAATGATACATTTAACGTTTGAACGTAAAATACCAGATGGAATTAAGTGAAGAACTGTTTTCTCACCATTGATTACTAGTGTGTGACCAGCATTGTGACCACCTTGGTAGCGCACTACATATTTAGCTCTGTCGGTAAGTAGATCTACTACTTTACCTTTACCTTCGTCACCCCATTGAGTGCCGAGAATAACTACATTCTTTCCCATGATACCGTCGCGGTTGTTGGTTAAAAGAGGATTCTAGCAAAATTTAAATCAAAATGTTTAAAAAATTTGATATCTATCTCATTAAAATCGTAAAAAATCACTTTACTTGTTGTTCTGCTGTACAAAAATTTGTTCTGCTGTACAAAAAAATTACAGTATAAACAATAATACAAAACCAGTTACGACTAAACAACCGGCATATTTACGTACTTTGTCAGTAGGTTGCTGACTAACGGATGTGAGCATTTTTTGCCATTGTTTAGGCATCAACATCGGCATAATACCTTCGATGATAAATACAATCGCTAGCGCTAACCACAGTTCATTACTCATCAAACCACCTTATTATAGTGCCACATAACGTAAGCACCAAAAAAATAGCATAAAAAATCCGTTCACAGCGGAACGGATTTTAAATTTAGTTAATCAGACACTCATTGAGCGTATAGATCATACTATTTTGCAGTTGCTACGCCCACATTTTTTGGAGCGCGCATTGCAACCATCGATACTATGATAGCAAGAGCGGTAGGTAATACCCAAGCTAAACCTTGATCGAATAGTGGCAAAAATTCAAAACCACTCATCGCTAAACCAGCGACTTTAAGACCATCTAACACACCAAACATAAATGCAACAACCATCACTAGGCGAAATGCAAACTGTGGATTAGGAAAACGTTCTTGTAATAACGTGAGTGCAACAATCGCAATCGCAATCGGATATACCGCAAATAATACCGGCACAGAGATGCTGATGAGCTGTGATAAGCCAACATTAGCAACAATCGCACAGACAACGCAGTTAATCACAACAAGCATTTTATATGACCATTGTGGTTTCAGTTCATGGAAGAACTCAGCAACCGCACTTGCTAGGCCTACAGCCGTGGTTAAGCAAGCTAAGGTAACAACTGCCGCTAGAATATACTGACCAGGCATGCCAAATAGTGCTTGAACATAAGTCGCTAAAATCATGCCACCGTTTACATCAGCACCCACAGCAATCAATGATTGGCTCGTTGCACCTAAGTAGAATAGTGAAATATAAACAAACGCCAGACCCGCTGCTGCAATTGAACCAGCCATCACTAAGTACTTAAATTGGCCTGCTTTATCTGTAACGCCTTTGCTTTTTAGTACGTTGATAATCAACATACCAAACATCAATGACGCAAACGTATCCATGGTGTTATAACCTTCAAGGAAACCTTTCGTAAACGGGCTATCAACGTACGCTTCACGTGCGATACCAATGTCACCTTGTGGCATAACAAATACCGCAATCGCTAGCACTGTTAATAGCGCGATTAATGCTGGCGTTAAAATCTTACCAATATTATCAATTAATTTACCTTGGCTTAGTGCAAAATAAGCAGTGATGATGAAGAAAACAACAGAGTACACAGCCAATGTCGTTTCATTTGCTGCATCACCTAAAAAAGGCTTAATACCCATTTCATAAGCAACAAGGCTGGTTCTTGGCGCTGCGAATGCAGGACCTATGATGATGTAAATCGCCACAGCAATGGCAGTGGCTGCCATTGCTGGTAAAAAACGCGTCATGGTAATTAAACCACCACCGGCTTTTGCAACTGCGATTATCGTAATAAGGGGTAAGCCAACGGCTGTCGCTAAGAAACCAAACATTGCAGGCATAAACGATTGGCCAGCAAGATTACCTGCTAAAGGTGGAAAAATGATGTTGCCCGCGCCTAAAAAGAACGCAAACGTCATAAAGCCGATGGCTAAAACATCAGCTGTTTTTAATTTGATAGTCATTATTATACTCTCTGCTTAGATATTGTTGTGTGTTCATTTATTCACTTCTTCCTTGAAGCAAGCATGGAGAAATTCCTCTCCTAGCCGGTGTAGCACAAAGTATTATAATTATGTTCTTGTAAAGAATTTTGTATTAGCCACTCACCCATTAAAGAGCGATACTAACAATTTGGTCATTAAGTGCAAGCCCAAATCCAAAATGTGCTTAGTGGAATTACATTTTTAAATAAAATTCTTTAGTGATATCTTGATAATCTTTAGAGTAACTACCATCAGGTTCATGGATCGTAAGCGATTTATTTTCCAGCATTGCCTGACCACGACGGATACGCATGAGCATACGCTTGTAAGGTTTTTTAGGGGTCGTTTTTATATTTAGGCAAGTTAAGTTAAGACTACCCAATTGTTGGCAATAAGTAGCAAGTTCACAACCTGATTTATAAGGCAGTACTAAAGCAATACAGCCATTTGGCGCTAACAGGGTCAGTGCACAATCAATCAACTCTTGATGGGATAAGCTGCCAGTATGTCTTGCTGTTTTTCTTGCATCATCAGTAAATTCTTGGCCATGGGCGAAATAAGGTGGATTAGACACAATCAGATCAAACGTAGCAGGTTCTGCTTTATCGGTTTGACCTAGTGCTTGTAAGGCGACATGTTTCACTGCAATTGAAGATGACCATGGTGAGTTATCAACATTACGTTTAGCTTGCTCGCACGCAGATGCATCAATATCAATCGCTATCGCCTGCAGATTACCCTGGCAACGTTGCGCCAACATCAGGCTAATCAGTCCCGAGCCTGTACCAATATCCAATACCTTTAATGGTGCTGGTGATACGGTATTCACATCAGCCCAGCCTCCGAGTAAAATCCCATCAGTCCCCACTTTCATCGCACAATCTGCGTGTGAAACATGAAACTGCTTAAAACTAAAACCATCACTTTTATTTATCACTGACTACTCAACCATCTTAAATATGACAACACGGTATATCATTTCAGTATTACTCGGCCGTGCGAGACAATACTTTTGAACGTGAGAACGGGATCATTTCATGCATAGAAAAATCATTATCCAAAATAAGTTCTAATTGTTCATTTAGTGGGCGCCATGGATCATAATTAAAATAAAGGTAAATCCCATAACCTACGTCATGCTCTTTCACTTTTGTTGCCTCAACACCGAATTGCAATAACGAGATCGGTGTATAGTCCAAACCAGCAGTAAATTTATGACTACTATCAGAGGGATCGTAATCATCATTAATCTGAATATTATCACCCCAAAAATATTCAAACGAACTATGGAATTGTAACGTCGGCGTAATAGCACCTTCAGCACGTAAATCCATGCTAGTTACCAGATTATCAGCTTCATCTTTACCCGACACCGGAAAATAGATATTCGATGAAAGATTAAAGACATAATCAGGGTCATCATACTTAGTACCGACAGATAAACGTTGCTCACCGGAGTCAACTTCCACATCCCAAAAGGCATTAACGCCAACACCAATAAGACTATCTTCAGGTAAGATACCAATACCATTCGATATGAGAATATCGTCATTTTTGTAATCTATATTTGCTTGCCATACTAAATCGTCAGTAAAAACATTATCCACGACATAGTCAAAGCCAGGATTGTCGGCCAAAGAACTGCCGTGACGCTCGTAATCATCATAGTTACTTTGTAACACCAATCCAAAACTGAGCTTAGAATAGAGTGGTTTTGTAAATTCAAGCGCTTCAAACCCAGGTTCTTCAGGGGTTTCAGCTGGCGGTGTCGGTTTACGCTGTTCTTCCCCCCCAACATGGCCACGCTTTTTCCCCCAATAACCGTCATTAGAGATTTTACCTTCATTCTCGGAATAATATTTATCTTCGGCTGCAGAAATAGATGTAGCGAAAGACAATAGTAATATTGCGAAAAACAAGGATGCAGCGGGAAATAAAGCACGTAAGCGCATGAACTAATAACCTTAATCTAAATAGTGATAAGTGGATTCAAATTGTTAACCGCTAAGATACCAAAAATAGAGTATCCACGCGAGTCTATATAATTAATAACTAACATAGTTTAATAGACATACTACACCTTAACTCATGGTCTAATTAAAGCAGCAAACTGCTAACACTTCAGTATTCTAATAACGATTTTTTCAATGCTAGAGTAGAAAACCAATACCCTCTAGGCCTCATATCTGCCATAATGGCTGATTAACGATCAGAAAATTTGACGTGTCATTGTGTAAAAACAGCAATTGATAACCTCATCTTCCTTTTTAACCTCTTGTTATACGGTGTTTTATGGACTTCGAAAGTCTCGATCTAGACCCTGAATTAATTGCATCACTTACTGATAATAATCTTGTTAAACCAACATTGATTCAACAGCAAGTATTGCCAACTGCCATGGAAGGTAGAGATATCCTTGCATCTGCACCGACAGGTACAGGTAAAACGCTGGCATTTTTATTACCAGCTTTTCAGCATCTGCTTGACTTTCCACGTCGTGAATTAGGCCCTGGACGAGTACTGATCTTAACGCCAACGCGTGAGCTTGCGAGTCAGGTATTCCAACAAGCTAAAATGCTAGCTGCCTATACTGAACATAAAGTTTCGATGGTAACGGGTGGTGTTGATTATGCACTACACGCTGAAGTATTAAAAAACAGTCTTGATATTGTTATCGCTACACCGGGCCGTTTATTAGAGTATATCCGTCGTGATGCATTTGAATGTGCCGCGGTTGAAGTACTGATCCTAGATGAAGCTGACCGTATGTTAGATATGGGTTTCTACGATGATGTGAAAAAAATCACCGATGAAATGACGCGCCGTCAACAAACAATGCTATTTTCTGCGACGCTAGAAGGTCGTGGTATTGAGCGCTTTGCCGAAGAACTATTGAAAGAACCAGCTGAATTTACAGCAAACCCTTCACGTAAAGAAAAAGCTAAAATTCATCAATTTATGCACTATGTTGATGATCATGCACACAAACAAGCTTTGCTAGTACATTGGTTACGTGATGAAACAACAACACGCTCTATTGTATTTGTTAAAACCCGTGAGCGTTTGGCTGAATTAGTAAGTTATCTACAGTCTCAGGATATCCCGTGTGCTTATTTACGTGGTGAAATGGACCAAGCAAAACGTACTCGTTCACTGAATCAATTTAAAAATGATAAAGTAAAAGTATTGATTGCAACAGACGTTGCCGCTCGCGGTATTGACGTTCAAGATGTAAGCCATGTATTTAACTTTGATTTACCACGTAGTGCTGAAGTTTATGTTCACCGTATTGGTCGTACTGCACGTGCAGGTAAGAAAGGTACTGCGATTTCATTAGTTGAAGCACATGATCTTCGTATCTTTGGTAAAATTGAACGTTACACTGAAGAAACGATTAAACGTCGTGTTATTCAAGGTTTGAAACCAAACAACAAGATTGCGATATCTAAAACGAAGAAAAAAGCGAAAGTAGCAGCAACAGGTAAGAATAAAGTATCTGCAAAAGCGAAACTGAAAGCTAAAAAACGTACGAAGAAGAACAAGAAGAAATAATTAATCATTATGAAGTAATTACTTAAATTTTGATTAATCATCAAGGCGCTAAATTCATTTAGCGCCTTTTTTGTATCTCGGGATCGCTAATGATGATCTGATGCGGATAAGTCATCAGTAAGAAGAGTGTTCCGAGAAGATGCTTGCCAGGAGATAGTCACTAGATGCTCGTAATTACATAGGATTTATTAAATTGCAGATATAGAAAAGGCGGCACAATGTGCCGCCCTAAAGTCTATATATCTCAATCCATGAAACGCGTAGCAACCCTGCTAAATCCTGACTCTATTTATTCCGTTAAATTTCCACTTCCCAATCCGTCGGAGTGTCCTTTTGCCTTCCTAGCACAATAAATCCATCCTGATTTATTTCTGTGTTACATCCTGTAACGTAATCCTTTGGTCTTCGTCCTGAAGCTGTCCTTGTGTCGCGTCCTGCAACTTAATCCTTTGTCTTCGTCCTGAAGATGTCCTTTTGTCGCATCCTGCAACTTAATCCTTTGGTCTTCTTCCTGAAGCTGTCCTGTGTCGCATCCTGCAACTTAATCCTTTGGTCTTCTTCCTGAAGCTGTCCTGTGTCGCATCCTGCAACTTAATCCTTTGGTCTTCTTCCTGAAGCTGTCCTGTGTCGC
>NZ_BLRL01000011.1:135752-136837 GCF_015082335.1 Moritella sp. F3
TCTTCTTCCTGAAGCTGTCCTGTGTCGCATCCTGCAACTTAATCCTTTGGTCTTCTTCCTGAAGCTGTCCTGTGTCGCGTCCTGCAACTTAATCCTTTGGTCTTCTTCCTGAAGCTGTCCTGTGTCGCGTCCTGCAACTTAATCCTTTGCTCTTCTTCCTGAAGATGTTCCCGTCTCGTCCTTGTGCTTATAAATATACGTGACAAACGCCAAGCAACAAGCGAGTAAAAATGATTAAATTACATTAATTTACAAGCAACAAAACAAACACAAAGGTAAGCATCTGATATTAAAGGGGGTAAGCCTATTTCCCGAGTGTAAGACTAGGTAATGTATCGAGATAAACACAGGTACGTAACGGCTATATCTCGATATATAAATGGTCGATGTCTTACATGGTCAATTAGCTGGGAACAGTAGATAATATTGTGGATTATAAATACACAGAATATACCCAAACTAAAGTTGTAATGATTAAACTTTTACAATAAAAACCCAAAGTGAAAGAGGTATATTTAACATCGTATTATTCATTGATGATAGGAATATGGATAGCTGTGGGGAATAGTTAATGCCCAATGGTCGAACACCAGAAGAACTGCTTGCCGTTATTAATAATTTAAATGCCAGATATAGAAAAGGCGGCACAATGTGCCGCCCTAAAGTCTATATATCTCAATCCATGAAACGCGTAGCAACCCTGCTAAATCCTGACTCCATTTATTCCGTTAAATTTCCACTTCCCAATCCGTCGGAGTGTCCTTTTGCCTTCCTAGCACAATAAATCCATCCTGATTTATTTCTGTGTTACATCCTGTAACGTAATCCTTTGGTCTTCGTCCTGAAGCTGTCCTTGTGTCGCGTCCTGCAACTTAATCCTTTGTCTTCGTCCTGAAGATGTCCTTTTGTCGCATCCTGCAACTTAATCCTTTGGTCTTCGTCCTGAAGCTGTCCTTGTGTCGCATCCTGCAACTTAATCCTTTGGTCTTCTTCCTGAAGCTGTCCTTGTGTCGCGTCCTGCAACTTAATCCTTTGTCTTCGTCCTGAAGATGTCCTTTTGTCGCATCCTGCAACTTAATCCTTTG